>DASRNL010000102.1:0-2092 GCA_035647415.1 Sphaerochaeta sp.
TCGCCCTGTTGATCACCCAGTTTGTCGCCTTTCCTTCCGCCTTGGGCTACGCATTCTTCAGCAAGAAGGTCGGCGTGAAGCGCGCCCTACAGGTGGCGATCGCCGCCTACACGCTCATCGCTATCTTTGGCTTCTTCATGCATAAGCCGATCCACTTCTACCTCTTAGCGGTAGCGATTGGGCTCTTCCAAGGAGGTATCCAAGCCTTAAGCCGCTCCTACTATACCCGCTTGATTCCCAAGGAGCGAAGCGCTGAGTTCTTTGGATTCTTCAATATGCTCGGTAAGTTTGCTTCGATCCTCGGTCCCCTTTTGATGGGCTTGGTGAGCTTGCTCACCGGTTCAACCCGCCTGGGGATCGTCAGTCTCATCATCCTCTTTGCCGGAGGGTTTATCGTCCTCGGCAAGGTCGATGAAGCGCAAGGAGCGGCTGAGGTGGCCGCCTTCCTCGGCGACGAGTAGCTTTACCAAAGTTGCTAGCTATGGTATTACTGAGGAGCTCCTAAGGAAGAATACCAATGCAACAGATACAAGAAAATAAGATGGGGATTCAGCCTGTTCCTCGGCTGGTCCTCACTATGTCTTTTCCCATCATGCTCAGCATGCTGGTACAGGCCCTCTACAATGTGGTGGACAGCCTCTATGTCTCCCACTACAGCCAAACCGCCCTCACCGCCCTGACCCTCGCCTTCCCGCTGCAGAACCTCTTGATCGCCTTCAGCGTCGGTACCTCGATCGGAGTCAACTCCCTGATCAGCCGCAAGCTCGGCGCCCAGGACTCCAAGGCTGCCAACAAGGCGGCAGGCAATGGACTGACCATCGCAGTGTTGAACTGGGTCTTCTTTGCCATTCTCGGCTTGCTCTTTACCCGCCGCTTCATCGGCTTCTTCACCACCGATCCTGAGCTGTTGAAGATGGGGTGGCAGTATAGCATGATTACGATGGTCTTCTCCTTGGGGATCTTCATCGATATCACCTGTGAGAGGATTCTCCAGTCGACCGGAGATACGGTGCGACCGATGATCATCCAGATGACCGGGGCGATTGTAAATATCGCCTTGGACCCAATCCTGATCTTCGGACTCTTCGGCTTTCCGCGCATGGGGGTCGTCGGAGCTGCGATCGCCACAGTCTTCGCACAGCACGTATCTGCTGTGATGGCGATCTACTACGTCCGCAAGAACAAGGAGATCACCATCGAACGCAAACACTTCCGCCTTGAGAGGCGTACGGTGCGCGACATCTATGCGGTGGCGCTGCCTTCGATTATCATGCAATCGGTCGCCACGGTGCTCAACACCAGCTTGAATAAGATTATCATCGGCTTTGGCACCGCAGCGGTAGCGGTCTTCGGTATCTACTTCCGCCTTCAGTCCTTTATCTTCATGCCGATCTTCGGACTGAACAATGGCCTCATACCCATCGTAGGCTACAACTATGGAGCGAGGAAGCCAAAACGAATCACCCAAGCGATCCGTGTCGCCATCACAGTGAGCGTGTTGATTATGGGCACTGGATTTTTCCTCTTTACCGTCTTCCCCCACGTCTTCCTCAACCTCTTCAACGCTACCGATGAGATGGTCGCTATCGGGGTGGTAGCGATGCGACGCATCAGCCTCTGCTTTATCTCAGCGGGGATCTGCATCGTCCTTGGGGCGGTCTTCCAAGCAGTCGGTGAGGGGTATATCACGATGATCACCAGCATCACTCGACAGTTGCTCTTTTTGTTACCTGCAGCCTACCTGCTCGGGCGTTTCTTCGGCCTCGATGCCCTCTGGTTCAGCTTCATCATCGCCGAGTTCGCTACCTTGGTGCTGACCATCTATTTCTACATCCGACTCTACCGCAAGAAGATACGGGTCTTAGATCCGGCACTATGATGATTTGCTAGCACGTACAGCTCTTAAAAGATCACACGGAGCTCTGGAGCCCATCGATCATAGGAGATCAGCGCACGATTGCCGAGCTCTTGCCATGCCCGCTCTTGGTGGGAGAGCGTGGTTATCTCAGAAACACTCTTAGTTGCAAACTTCTCTATCACTCGATCGATTATGATTTGCTCTCGCTCTTTAAAGAGGGAAAGGTCATAGTTC
>DASRNL010000103.1:0-2040 GCA_035647415.1 Sphaerochaeta sp.
CCCTTTGTCCTTGAAGCCTTTATGGATACATGGGCAGGGATGGAAGCCCTCCACGAAGAGGGGCTCGTCCGCCATATCGGCACCAGCAATATGACCGAGGCGAAGCTACGCTTGGTGCTCCCAGAGTGTCGCATACGCCCCACCTTCAACGAGATGGAACTGCATCCAACCTTCAGCCAAGAGAAGCTGCGCGCGTACTTGGCGAGCGAGGATATCATGGCCATCGGCTTTAGCCCACTGGGATCGCCGAACCGGCCAGAGCGGGATACCACCGCAGAAGATATCGCTGATATGCAGCACCCGGTGATCGTCGAGATCGCCCAAGAGCGGGGCGTCCACCCTGCCACCATCTGCCTGCAGTGGGCCCACCAGCACCAGATTATCCCGATTCCGCTCTCCACCCGGAGACGGAACCTCGAGAGCAACTTCCAAGCGATCCACCTCGATCCCTTGAGCGTTGAGGAGCTCGCACGCCTGGCGACTGTCGAGAGCGGCAACCGCCTCATCAAGGGGCAGGTCTTCCTCTGGGAGGGTGCTGAAAGCTGGCGTGACCTCTGGGATGAGGATGGAGTTATCAAACAATAAGGAGAAGATGAGATGACAAAAAAGATGATGAAGGGAGCAAAGCTCCCTGGCGATAGCACAGTAGTATTCGAAGAGTTTCCGATCCCCAAGCCGGGACACGGACAGGTGTTGGTAAAGACAAAGTGCTCCACCATCTGTGGCAGCGATATCCGAGCGATCTACCGCGAACACATCGGAGAGGGCCCTGAGGGGTATCAGAATGTGATCGCCGGCCATGAGCCGTGCGGGATCATCGTCGAAGAAGGACCCGGTCTGCGGCGCTTTAAGCAGGGTGATCGAGTCATCGTCTATCATATCAGCGGCTGTGGTCTCTGCTACGACTGTCGCCAAGGCTTTATGATCAGCTGCAGTAGCGACCTCAGAGCCGCCTACGGCTGGCAGCGCGACGGCGGGATGGCCGAGTATATTCTCTGCGATGAGAAGGACCTGGTCCTCTTGCCTGAAGAGCTCACCTACGCCGATGGGGCCCAAGTTGCCTGTGGCTTTGGTACCGTCTATGAGGCGATTGAGAAGGTCGGAGTCAGCGGCAACGATGCGGTGCTGGTAGTAGGCTTGGGCCCGGTAGGCCTCGCTGCCTTGATGCTCGCCAAAGCGATGGGAGCACATACCCTCATCGGCATCGAGAGCAACGCTGATCGGATCAAACTAGCCGAGGAGTTAGGCCTCGTCGACCACGCATTCCTCGCAGGACCTGACAATGTTGCAGAGGTCAAAGCGGTCACCGGAGGACACGGTGTAGAGCGCGCCTTCGACTGTTCAGCGAGCGATCCTGGCAGAGCGACGGCGATCCGAGCGACGCGCAAGTGGGGCAAGATCGCCCTCGTCGGTGAAGGCGGGTCGGTTACCTTCAACCCCAGTGAGGATATGCTGCACGACCAGAAGACCATCTACGGCAGCTGGGTTACCAGCACCTGGAAGATGGAGGATCTGGTGGAAAAACTGGTGCACTGGGGTATCCACCCGGAGGACCTCATCACCCACCGCTTTAGCCTCGATGAGGCGGATAAGGCGTATGCGCTGATGGCTAGCGGGGACTGTGGAAAGGTAGCGGTCTGTTTCGACGAAGAGCTGCCTAGCTAAACTCTTTTTCAAAGCGGGGCGGATGGCTGAGGTGTTCCTCTGCCTCCGCTCTTCCATTTGCCATCACCACCGTCGTCGGCTTGAAGACCTGTGTCGAAGGGAAATCTTCCGTATCCCCTTCGAGGCGACGGGTCAAAAGTAGCACTGCGCTGTTGGCCATCTCTTCGATCGGCTGAGCGGCAGCATAGCGACAGTACCGCAGAAGCGGCGCATAGTAAAGATAGTCAAAGGCGGCAAAAACGATCTCTTTTCGCACCTCCGGCGGCGCATGGCTGGTGAGATAGAGGGTCGTCCCGATATGCACCATATCGTTGACCACAAAGAAGGCATTCGGGTGGTCTGGCAGGCTGAGGGCGTGCTCCATAAGCGTATAGC
>DASRNL010000104.1:0-5719 GCA_035647415.1 Sphaerochaeta sp.
TTCACACTCTCTAGCAACAAGAGGACTGCATTGAGCTCCTCCACCCCGCTGATCATAGGAAACATAATCCGCAGTTTTCCGTGGGCACTTGCTCGCAGCAACGCCCGCAGCTGTGCACTGAAAATATCTTTACGCGCCAGGCAGAAGCGTACCGCTCGCCAGCCGAGGATTGGGTTTTTCTCATCGATACCCAAGCCCTCGATCACCTTATCCCCACCGACATCCAAGGTACGGATCGTCACCGGCTTGGGCGCCATCGCCTCCACCGCTTGGCGGTAGGCGATATACTGCTGTTCCTCGGTGGGCAGGGTTGCGCTCTCCATAAAGAGGAACTCGCTGCGAAAGAGGCCGATACCGTTCGCTCCGCTTTGTGACAATCCAGCGAGCTCTGCTACCCCCTGGATATTGGCATGCAGACTCACGGTGTGCCCATCGCCCATCACAGTGGGAAGGTCCACCATCTGCCCCAGAGCCTCCTCGTGGGCCAGCCAGGTGGCGTAACGTTCATCGAGCAGCTGTGACGCAGTATAGTCAGCTCGGATATAGACCTCGCCTGCTGTGCCGTCGACGATCACCTCATCGCCATCGTTGGCGCTCTCTGAGGCAGATCCGGTGGCGATCACCGTCGGGATCTGGAAGGCACGTACCAGGATGGCGACGTGGCTTGCACGCCCCCCTCCATCCAAGCTGATCCCGATCACCTTGCTCATATCCAAGGCGTAGAGGTCACTCGGTAGCAGGGTGTCCGCCACCAGAATCACCTCCTCATTCAAGGTGAGGTCGAGGGTACGCCTGCGACCACGGGTCGCTTCGATCAAGGCGATGGAGACGTCTCGGATATCGTCAGCTCGCTCGCTGAGCAGAGGGTCTTCACTCTCAGCAAGGAGGTTCGCCATCGCAACGCTGACGGACTCAATCGCCCACTCAGCGCTGGCAAGCTCCTCGGTGATAAACGTTTCAATCTGGCTGATATACTCAGGATCATCGAGCATGAGCAGGTGGGTTTCAAGGATCTGTGCTGACTCTTCTGGCATACCTTCGTGCAGATGTGCAGCGATTGTCTCCTTCGCTGTAGCACGAGCCCGGGCAAGCTTTTTCAGCTCCCATTTCACCCCGAAGGAGAGTATATTTCGCTTCTTTGCTGCCTGCGGAGTGCGCCGGAAGACCAGTGCCTTTCCTTTCGCCATCCCCTCTGCTGCAGCTATCCCAGTAAAAATCCTCATATGTATTGTACTATACGGAGTTTAGCCAGCGGTGTAAAGCTGGAAACTCCCCCTCCTATTTGCTACTATCGAAGCCGATGGAGCAGAATAAATCCAAGATTCCCCAGGTCCTTCTCATCCTCTTGGTATGGATTCTCTTCACCCTGGTAGTCTTAGGCCTTGGGTATCCGAAGATGCGCAAGGCGGTGCAAGAGAGCGGGGTGCTCACCCTGCTCGCCCAGAATGAGGGCAGCAAGGCAGCGATTGCCGATACTCGGGTTATCACCGCAGCCTTCATCCTCCCCTCTCAGGCCACTAAGCTCTTCACCTACCGTGCCCCGCGCTATGGGTCCTCCGTCTATCACGATACCTTCGAAGCTCTCTTAGCCCCGCTGCCGCGGGCGGCGTTAGCAGAAGGGGCGATCAGCGCCATCGACAGCAATACCCGTCTTCGAGGGCTCACCCTCTCAAACTCAATCCTGTACGTTGACCTCTCTGGTGCCTTCTACACCTCAGCGAGCCAGACTTCTGCTATCAGACAGATCGAGGCGACTGCCCACGCTTTCAGCGCCGTCAAAGGGATCGTCATCCTCGTCGAAGGAGCTCCTATCGTCCTAGGCGAGTGAGGGCTTGCGCAACGCTCAGCCCCGCCTCCTCGCGCAGGAGCACCAAATACTCAGTATTGCCCTTAGCTCCGGTGATCGGACTCTCCATAAGATCATGTACCCCTAAGCCTTCGGTAATCAGATCAGTCAGTACCGCTTCGAGGACCTCTTTGAGCAGCGCTTCGTCCCGGATCACCCCGTCGAAGGTAGGCTCCTCTTGGGAAATTTCAAACTGAGGTTTGATCAAGGCGATCAAGTAGGCCCCACTCTTACAGAGGGAGAGGATATGAGAGGCAGCTTTGCGGATCGATCGAAAGGAGAGATCGCAGACCGCAGCATCAGGCTGTGGATCGAGCTCACTCAGGTGCATGATATTGGTCCGCTCATGCACCACCACCCGCTCATCGCTGCGCAACCGGTAGTCCAGCTGATTGTACCCGACATCCACTGCGTGCACCTGGTGCGCCCCGTGGCGCAAGAGGCAGTCGGTAAAGCCTCCGGTGGAAGCGCCGGCATCAAGGAAGATTAAGCTTTCTACTGGGACTGCAAAGGCGGAGAGCGCAGAAGCGAGCTTCTCTCCGCCCCGGGAGACGTAGGGTTGTTCCAAGGTGATGGTGAGGGTTGCTGTACGCGCTACCGAGCGCTTGGGGTCGGTTACTACCTCCCCGTCGACTAAGACCCGTCTGCAGACGATAAAG
This sequence comes from Sphaerochaeta sp., assembly GCA_035647415.1. Classification (GTDB taxonomy): domain Bacteria; phylum Spirochaetota; class Spirochaetia; order Sphaerochaetales; family Sphaerochaetaceae; genus Sphaerochaeta. The sequence continues at coordinate 2,506 of DASRNL010000104.1, forward strand.
GCGGTCAGCTCATCGTGTGAGTACGCTGGATAGGCTGCACGCAGAGCGTGCACCAACATCAGATGGTTGTGTCTCATCACCGTTAGTATAGCCGAGAAAAGCGCTCGATGGCACTCGCTTTGCCAGTACTTTGGTCGATTGTTATTGCGACCCCCTGGAGCACCGGACGGGTATCAGCCACCTGGCTGCGCAGGGGCATCTGCGTCATCTGCCGCTCGATGGAGAGGGCGACATCGCTGCCGATGACGCTCTCAGAGGGGCCACAGAGCCCTAAGTCGGTGATATAGGCACTTCCCTTGGGAAGGATCTTCTCATCGGCGGTCTGTACGTGGGTGTGGGTACCCACCAGTGCGCTGATTGACCCATCGAGATGGAAGGCCAGTGCCTCCTTCTCTTCGCTGCTCTCAGCGTGGAAGTCGACGAGGATGATGTCAGTCTCTTTTCTGAGCTTCTGCACCTCGGTGCGACCCACACGGAAGGGACAGTCGGTGATCGGCATCGACTGACGCCCTTGGAGGTTTAGCACTCCGATCTTCACCCCTCGCTTATCGATGACCACCGATCCGGTTCCCGGGACCTGCGGGGGGTAGTTCGCCGGGCGCAAAAGCCGCTTCTCCCCCGCTAAGAGGGGAAGCAGGTCCTCCTGCTGCCAGATGTGATTGCCACTGGTGATCACATCGACACCGAAGGAGAAAAACTGGTTCGCCTGTTCTCGGTTGATCCCGAAGCCGTTGGCGGCGTTCTCTCCATTGACCACTACCACATCCGCACGCCACTCCTTGATGAGTGAGTTGAGTCCTAAAAAGAGTGCCCTACTTCCGCTCTGTCCTACGACATCGCCAAAGAGCAGGGCAACTAGTGATTTCTTGGCAGCCACCGCTTACCTCGCGTACTCGACAACCCGCATCTCGCGGATGATCGTCACTTTGATCCGCCCTGGATAGCGCAGCTCGGCTTCGATCCGTTGGGCGATACCCTTGGCGATCTCCTTAGCATCATCATCGCTGACGCGCTCGTTGTTGACGAGGATCCTGAGCTCGCGTCCTGCTTGGATAGCGAAGGCCTTATCGACCCCCTCAAAGCTTTCGGCGATCTTCTCCAGCGACTCGAGACGCTTGATATAGTTATCCAAGGTCTCTCGACGAGCCCCGGGGCGGGCAGCGCTGATCGCATCGGCGATCTGCACGATCACCGCTTCGAGGGTCTTCGGCTCAGCATCGTTGTGGTGACTGAGAATCGCATTGACGACCCGTGGGTCTTCTCCGAGGCGTTTGGCCAAGTCCGCACCGAGTTCGGCGTGGTTGGCATCGCTTTCGGTCTCAATCCCCTTACCGATGTCATGCAGAAGCCCTGAACGCATCGCTAGCTCACTATCGCTGCCGATCTCACTGGCGATCATGCCACTGAGGATTGCGACCTCCTTGGAGTGGGCGAGCACGTTCTGCCCGTAGCTGGTACGGAAGTGCAGCCGTCCGAGGGCGCGAATCGTCTCCGGCGAGACATTGTGGACACCCAGATCAAAGATCACCCGCTCCCCCTCATCGGTGATGATCCGTCCGACCTCTTTGGAGACCTTGTTGACCACCTCTTCGATACGGGCAGGGTGAATTCGACCATCCTGAACGAGCCGCTCTAAGGCGACCCGTGCGATCTCTTTGCGCACCGGGTCGAAGCAGGAGATAACCACTGCTTCAGGGGTGTCATCGATGATCACGTCAACTCCAGTCAAGGTTTCAAGGGTCCGGATGTTCCGGCCTTCTCGACCGATAATCCGTCCCTTCATCTCATCACCAGGAAGGCTCACGCTGGTGATCGTCATATCATTGACGACCTCAGTGGCGATCCTTTGCATCGATGTTACGACAATTTCACGGGCTTTTTTGTCAGCTGAGAGCTGCGCTTCCTGCTCGATCCGGTTGATCATCAGCTGCGCATCTCTGCGCGCATCGTTGTAGAGGTTCTCCATAATGAGGTTCTTCGCCTCATCGCTGGAGAGCCCTGAGATGCGTTCCAGTTCTGTTAATAGGCTACCTTCGATGGTAGCGACTTCGCTCTCTTTTTCAGTGAGCTCGTCTTCACGGTTCCCTAATTGCTTCTTGATAGCATCCAGCTCGGTCTGCTTACTCTCGAGGTTCTCTTCTTTTTGTAAGAGTCGGCGCTCAAAACGCTGCAGTTCACTCCGTCTTTCTCTCGCCTCTCGCTCCTGCTGCTGTTGTTCTTTCAACAGGAAATCTCGAGTTTCAAGCAAAAGCTCTTTGCTTTTTGCTTCCGCTTCCTTTATTGCTTCCTCATTGAGTCGTGCAGCACGCTGCTCGGCAGAAGTAAGCTTAAATTTCGCATACAGCCAACGGCCTAACCAACCTAAGACAATACCAACAAGACAAATAAGGAGGATTACGAGTATATTTAACATATACCACCTCCACTTATATTGGTATCATAATACGTACGCGTGCCTAAATTGTCAAGGCACATAAGAGATACTAACTAGCCACCCTACACCGATTTATCTCCCTCTTTCACTAAAAATAAGCACCCGTTCTTCTGCTCATTTCATTCCTGCCGTCCTTTCTCCAAGCCCTAGTAATCGACATACTCTCTTGTATATCCATCCAAGGCGACAGCACTCCAAGCAAAATGCACGGTCCAATTACGCCCCAATTGGAAGGTATTGCTCTCTTTTAGACACTGACTTCTCAAATTTTACGGAATAGGTCTACACCTAGTTGCTTCAATAGGTCCTTGGTTTTTTGAGTAGTCTCAGAAATGAACGACTGATTGTTATCCAGATTCACCTTTACCACATTACGGCACAGATCGATGATATCCTGAGGAGAATGTTCCCCATCGAAATCTTTTTCTCTTAGGACTTTTACTAAGCCGTAGAAATACAGTAGGCTCACATGGTTTAAAAAAGCCCATGCCTCTAGCTTTTCATTTGCATGCTGGTAGGGAGCTGAGGGGCTGACTATATTCTTTAAGTAGTCGAAGCATTGTTCGATATCCCAACGCCCCGTATAGTCGAGGAAAATTCGCTTTGGGTGTTCATCCATATTGCTGACGAAAGAAAACACCCCTCTGCGTGAATCAGAGAAGAAACCTTCCATATTCACCGCTTCGTATGCTTCTGCCACCTGTTCTAGGTAGCGAGTCTCCTCTCGCTTCCTCCGATCTTCATCCATAAAGATGTAGAGATAATTTCCTTCGTCCCCCA
>DASRNL010000105.1:0-2912 GCA_035647415.1 Sphaerochaeta sp.
TCCTAGAAAAGAGTATCCGAGTCGGCAGGTCCTACTACCTCTGGGCGCAGGTACATCACCACCGTGGGGAGCGACAGAGCTCCCAGTTTGAAGCCCACCCGATCGGCGACGATGGCTCGATGCCCCCAGCCTTTGGAAAGATTCTACCGATCTACCCGCTGCGTGGCTCGCTCACCCAACGGCTGATCCGCACCAATATCCAGAGTATCCTCGCCGGCGTGGATCGCTTTATAGATGAGCTGCCTCCGGTTATCAGAGAGCGTCACAATCTCTTGGATACCGATACGGCGATCCGCACCTACCACTTCCCCTCCGACCTATCCACCTTGGAGCAGGCGCAGCGGACCTTGGCCTTCACCGAGCTCTTCTACCTGCAGCTCGCCACCCGCCCGACCAAAACAACGAGAGAGCGGGTCCTGGGCACAAGCTCTCCTACTGAGAGTGAACTCTCCCTCATCGAAGCGCTGCCCTTCTCCCTGACTGCCGATCAGATGCATGCCTTGGGTGAGATCCGCAGCGATATCAGTAGCGACGAGCCGATGAACCGGCTCCTACAGGGGGATGTGGGCAGTGGAAAGACCTTGGTGGCGTGGATCACCGCCCTCTTCAGCCTCGGGCGAGGGGGCCAAGTGGCCTTCATGGCACCGACTGAGCTCTTGGCCCGTCAGCACGCCGAAGGAGCTGCTACGCTGCTTGCACCCTTGGGAGTCCGCCTGGCCTTTCTCACCGGCAGTGTAAAGGCAAAAGACCGCCGCCTCCTGCTTGAGGCGGTAGCCAATGGAGAGGTGGATATCCTCATCGGCACCCACGCCCTCTTCAGCGCTGAGGTGCGCTTCAAGGACCTGCGGTATGTGATCATCGATGAGCAGCACCGCTTCGGCGTTGAACAGCGCCTTGCCCTGCTGGAAAAGGCGACGATTCCCGATCTGCTTCTGATGACCGCCACCCCGATTCCCCGAACCCTCAGCCTCACAGTCTTTGGCAACCTTGATATCTCCACCCTCAAAACGATGCCCGCCGGGCGCAAGCCGGTGATCACCCACCTAGTCAGCGAGGCGAGTCGAAGCCGAATGTACCAGGCCGTCGGGGTGGAGTTCACCCGCGGCCACCAAGCGTACTTTGTCTATCCGAGGATCGATGATACCGGCACTGACACGTTGCGCGATGTCACCGGCATGTACGAGTACCTCCAAAAGCAGTACCCAGGTGTCCCCTCAGCTTTGATGCACAGCCGCCTCAGCGAGGATGAGAAGATCGCCATCCTCCATGCCTACCAGAAGGGGGAGCTCAGCTACCTGGTCTCCACCAGCGTCGTGGAGGTGGGCATCGACATCCCCAACGCCACGTGCATGATCGTGGAACATGCCGAACGCTTCGGCCTCTCTGCGCTGCATCAGCTGCGCGGCCGCGTCGGTCGGTCGACTTTGCAATCCTACTGCTTCCTCGTCTTCTCCAACGAGCTGACCGAGGATGCCAAGAGCCGCCTGCGGGTCCTCAAAGAGTCCAACGACGGCTTCTATATCGCAGAGCAGGACCTCTTGATCCGCGGCCCCGGTGAGGTCGCCGGTACCCGTCAATCGGGGTACCTGAGGCTGACCTTCGCCTCTTTGACCGAGGATCTAGAGCTGATCCAGCTCGCCCGTGAGGAGGCGGACCTGATCCTTTTAAGCGAAGCGGGCCTGCTCGGTAGTGAGCACACCGAGGTGCGCGAAACGCTGACCTACGCCCCCTACTTCGACCTCAGTACCACCGAGCTCTGAGGGCTCTTGTACAAACACCACGTGAGCCCTATTATCTAAGCATGCGTATAACAGGTGGTATCTATCGAGGCAGAAGGATCGCGTGCCCGCCGGGGATTATCCGTCCGGCGATGGATATGATGCGTGAATCCCTCTTCTCGATCCTCGGCTCGATCTCCGAGCTGAGCTTCCTCGATCTCTTCAGCGGCAGCGGCTGCGTCGGTATCGAGGCGGCGAGCCGCGGGGCAACCCCGGTGCACTTGGTGGAGAAGGATCGACCCAAACGACGGGTGATCCTCTCCAATATCGAGATGGTAGAGAGCGAGATCACCCTCTTTATCACCGACGTCTTTCGCTTCCTGCCAACAGCAAAGCGCCAGTACGATATCATCTACGCAGATCCTCCCTTCCCCATGGCCAACAAGCCCTCGATCCTCGAGGCGGTCGTCTCCAACGCAGCCCTCGCCGAAGACGGACTCTTCATCCTCCATGGGCCCAAGGAGGAGGATGCGCTCTGGACTGAAAGCCTTTTTGGTATGCAGGCAGTCGACAAGCGCTTCTATGGACGCAGCGTCCTCTACTTCTATCGACAAGGAGCCTTGTAATGTACCGTAACCTCGCCACGATCGATGACCGCGCTGTTGCCCACAGCCGATACGCCACCTGTAGCTATGATACCGACCGCTATAACCGCGCCCGCTTAAGCTACTATTTTTCAATCATCCAGGAGGCTGCCGGGGTGCACGCCGGGCTACGCGGGCTCTCCATCGCTGACCTGCAGGCCCAAGGCAAGATGTGGGTGATCACCCGCAACAGCACCGAGATCCACCGCTACACCCGTTGGGGAGAGATCATTTCGGTGAAGACCTGGGCAGCTGAGCCGGTGCGCTTGCACCTGCCGCGGTATATCGAAGGCTACGATGAAGAGAATAGACTGCTCTTTCGCTCCACCACCCTGTGGGCGATCCTGGAGACCGAAACCGGGAGACCGCAGAGGCCGAAGATCTATAGCGATCAGATCATCACCCCCGCGGCTGACGACTCGGATCACCCGATCACCGTCACCATCGCCAAGCCGCTGATCAAAGATACCAGCTGGATCATGCTCAATGAGACCGAGGTATTGCTCACCTATGATGACTTTGACAGCAACCTCCATGTGAACAACCTCAG
>DASRNL010000106.1:0-5248 GCA_035647415.1 Sphaerochaeta sp.
GCGAGGGACTATCGAGGATTTGGAGGCGATCGATGAGTTGATCGGTCGCTTCTCGCTGAACCGTCCCATCGATCGGATCGACTACGTAGATCGCAATATTCTCCGTATGAGTGTCTTCTGCTTTCGCCAAGGGGATATCCATCCTCACATCGTCATCGATGAAGCGGTAAAGCTCAGCCAATCGTTTTCCACCGATGTGAACTACAAGTTTATAAATGGTATTCTCGATGCGATGCAGAAGCAGCTCTTCCCCCTCAAGGAGCAGTGGCAATGATTCAATTGAAGACGAGAGAACAGATCGACCGTATCCGAGAAGCCTGCCACATCACCGCACGCCTCATGGAGGCCCTCGGGCCCTTCATCGAGCCAGGGATGAGCAGCTGGGATGTCAATCAATTCTGTCATGATTTTATTATCAAGCATAAGGGCGTGCCGGCCTTCCTCGGTTACGGCGGCTTTCCTGCCTCTGCATGTATCTCGATCGACGAAGAAGTGATCCATGGAATCCCCAGCAAAGAGCGGATTATCCAAGCAGGCTCCTTGGTCTCGGTCGACATCGGAATTAACCTCAACGGGTTTTTCTCCGATATGGCACGGACCTTCATCGTAGGGGAGACGACCGAAAAGAAGCGCACGCTGAACCGCGTCACCGAAGAGTGCCTCCGTCTTGCAGTGGATGCTGCGAGCAAGAAGGGTGCTCGGATTCAGGATATTGGCAAGGCGGTCTCCAAGCACGCCTCCAAGCATGGGTTTGGAGTGGTTCGACAGTACTGCGGTCATGGGGTTGGCTTAGCAGTGCATGAATCTCCAGAAATACCCAACTACGCCTCGCTGCACCTTCCCAACCCCCGCATCCGCGAAGGGATGGTCCTTGCGATCGAGCCGATGATCAATTTAGGTACCCATGGAGTGCGCGTCCTAGAGGATGAGTGGACGGTAGTGACCCTCGATGGCTTGCCTTCCTCCCACTTTGAAGATACTGTAGCTATTACAAGGGATGGATTGGAAGTCCTGACCGTCTAAGGAGAGAGGGAACAGATGCAAAAAGAGTTCATCAGCGCCGACACGATTCGTGACTCCACCTTAAAGCTTGCCCATCGGATGTATGTTGAGGATAACTTTGTCCCCGACATCATCTACGCCTCCCTCCGCGGAGGTGCCTATATGGCCAACGTCTTTAGCGAGTACTATAAGATGGTTCGCCTGCGTGAGCAGGGAAGGCCAGTCTTCTATGCGGCGGTGGTCGCTCGCTCCTATGGATTCCTCCGCGACCAGACCAATGTCATGGTCGACGGGTGGACCTACTCTCCCGAACACCTGCGTACCGGAGATAAGATTCTCTTAGTCGATGATATCTTCGATACGGGAAAGACGGTAAATGAATTGGGAAAGATTATTATGAAGAAGGGGATCCCCCGAGAGGATCTGAAGATTGTTGTCTATGACTACAAGGTTCCTCTCTACAAGGATGAGGAACCGCTGCCGATTCAGCCTGACTACTACTGCCGTAAGCACGTCCTAGAGAGCGAGGATGATGAGCACTGGATCCACTACAATGTCCATGAGTTCGTCGGTCTCTCAGCAGCTGAGATCGATCAGCAGTACCAGGACCCAGAGGTGAGAAAGATTCTCCACGAAGTGCGAGGGGACTGAAGAAGAGCAAACGAGCAGGCAACCGCCTGCTCGTCCTATATCCGCTTAGATGCTGACAATCTCCCAGCCATCTGCCAGATAAGATTTGAAGCCAGCGTGGCCATTCATCTCATCGAGCATCGGCAGTCCACTGGCGAGGTTCGCCTCATAGACTCCGAGGGTCTTTGAGCAGGCGAGGCAGATGCCAGCGAGCAAACCTTGCTCCTTTGCTTTGAGATAGAGCGGGTGCTTTTCCTCTTCAAAGCCTCCGACGAGCTTCACTGACTCCCCTTCGAAGATGATCTTCGCATCCCCTCCAGCAGCCTTTACATCCAAGGCGTTGAGCAGCACGTGCATAAAGCACATCTTGCTGCCAGTCATCGCATACAAAAGTACATTCTTCATCACAACCTCCCAGTTTTATCATAGTAAGCCCAGCAGGGCTTCGGACAGTCCTTAGAACTCATACTCCTCAGGATTGCTGCTACTGCCGTTAGTGTCCTTCTCATCAAGCGAAGGGTTTTTGATGGTGATGTCGACCATCCCATTGGAGTAGGTGGCAACTAAGAATTTGAGTTCCGTAGCAGTTTCATTGATCAGCATCGCATCGACGTAGGTCGTATTAGGAAGCACCCGTCCATACCCCTTGGTGATGGGGGTGACGGTGATCTTTTTCTCAGCTGCGTCCAGCAGACCTGGGGCAAAGCTCAGTACGGTGAAACCTTCAACACTTCGCTTGCTCTTAGAAATCAAGTGCAGCGTGTCATTGTTTTCATCGTCAGTAGTCTTCATCCCATAGAGGAATGCCTGCTGGGAGTACTCCCGATTGAGCTTCACAAGCTCTTTCATCTTTTTGGTAGCATCAGTTGTTTTTGGCTTCTCTGCTCCATAGAGTACGCCGCTTTCAGTCAGCACAAAGAGCTTGCCCTCAAGGAGGGTAAAGGTCGCTGGTTTTCCATGCTTGTTGTCGAGATCGGTGAGCTGTGTATGATTAGTTCCATCGCTGTAGTAGGTAAGGTATTTCTTGTCCTGTGGATTATAGAAGATACTCAATATGGGGTTGTCTGAACCAAAATCCTCCTGCTCGGTACCCGTATGAGTGAGCATTCCTACCCAGCTACCAGTGCTGCTGATATCGCTCAGGTTGATCGTCGAAGCAAAGGCTCCACTAGATGCATCTACCGTTCCTAGGTGGACCTTTGGATTTGCTCCGCTCTTCTCTTGGGCAAGAACCTTGCCGTTGGCATACAAGCCCTTGAGGTTATACGTATCGTCAGCAGCGAGCTTGGTAAAGGAGTCAGAATCTGCTGGATCTCCTGCGAGGATCACCCCAGAGCTACCTGGACCGTTGACGAGGATACAGAGGGTAGTGTCATCGATCAAAGCAGCAGATTCAGCGATCTCACCGCTGGTGTTGGCTTTTACGGTCACAGCATCTGCACCTGCAACTTTGGAGAACACTCCAGACTCAGTGAGGAAGTAGAGGGTTTTTTCATCGCTGGAGCGACCGATAATCTGTTTATAGCTGATCTTCACCGGCTCTTTAGAGTTCTGAATCTGTCTGAAGAGGCCTTCGGAGGCGTCCGCATTACAGCCGACAAAGAAGAGAAGCAGCAGCAGTGTGAGTGTCAGTAGCACTATATGGTTACGTTTCATGGGAGGCTCCTTATTGGCGGTAGGTGACGCTGAAGGTCAGTGGGATGATACCAGCAAGCGCGTTGTCGCCGCTGAGCTTATCCGAGTAGTTGAACTCGGGAATCAACCAAAGGCCGGTGGTAAGTCCAATCCCCCAGTGATCGCTGATAAACCAGGAGACACCGATCTCTGTGTTTACGTAGAGAGTCATCAAGGAAGCGTCAGCAAACTTGGTATAGGCTCCACCGAGGCCGACTGAAATTGGCAAATCGACCATCCCCTGCACCGGAAAGTAGGTGTACTTTGCGTAGAAGGGGACAGCGGTAAAGAGCTCTTCGCTGACGGCGAAGTTGAAGTTATATCCGATTTCACCACCGATGGCCGTATAGGGAGTGTTGAAGATCTGGTAGCTGATACCACCATAGCCGCCTGCTTTCGCTCCGGTGCCTCCCTCACCGAGGCCTGCATGCACCTCTTTATCTGCAAAGAAATAGATAAAGGTTGGGAAGGTAACTCCAGCTTTGATACTGAAGTATTGATTGCCTGTATCGTAGTGTGGTGCAGCGCCAAAGGCTCCGCCAACAACAAAGACTGCAAGGAGGATAGCAGTAAGAACTCTCTTCATAATAATACCTCTTGGATACCGCAGGATGATACCCACGATACCTAACTTGCAGTATAGTGAGAGTAGCCTATGTTTGCAAATGGGTTTCTTGCCAAAGACAGAAGTTTTGGGCTACCCTGTGGTGATTTTAGGAGGCAGTGATGCAGGTATTAAAAGGAAAAGCAGTAGCAGATCAGATCTATACCACGCTCGAAGTAGAAAGTGCAACGGTGCATGATCTTCTCAGGCGCCCTCCTTGCCTGGCGGTCCTCCTCGTAGGCGATGATCCGGCGAGCGCAAGCTATGTGGCGAGCAAACAGCGCGCCTGTGAGCGCCTTGGGATCGATCACCGAGACTACCACCTGCCGGCTGATACCACCGAAGCTGCTCTGCTCGCTCGAATCGAAGCGCTCAATACCGACGATCAGGTCGATGGGATCTTGGTGCAGCTGCCGCTGCCTGAGCAGATCAATGAAGAGACGATTATCGGCGCGATCAAAGCAGCCAAAGATGTGGATGGCTTTCATCCTTACAACGTCGGGTCGCTCTTGATCGGCATGCCGACCTTTGTCAGCTGTACCCCCTTGGGGATCTTGGCGATGCTCGACTACTATGAGATTGCAACCAGTGGAAAGCACGTGGTGATCATAGGCCGGAGCAATATCGTTGGCAAACCGTTGGCAGCTCTTTTGATGCAGAAGGGCCGCGATGCCACCGTAACTGTTGCCCACTCCCGTACCAACGATCTCGCTTCTCTTACCCGAAGCGCTGATATCCTCATCGTAGCGATTGGACGCGCTGGATTTGTCACCGCGGATATGGTAGGCGAAGGGGCAATCGTCATCGATGTAGGCATCAACCGGGTTGCCGATGCAAGCACAAAAAGAGGCTACCGTATCGTCGGAGATGTCGCCTATGAAGAGGTAGCACCGAAGTGTAAGGCGATTACTCCTGTCCCCGGCGGTGTTGGGGTGATGACCATTGCGATGTTGATGCACAATACTATCGCTTCTGCAAAACGTACTGATAACTGAGGAAGATTGATGAAGAAATACTGGCTTGAGACCTATGGGTGTCAGATGAATATTGCCGAAAGCAACGCCTTGGAGCTCCAACTCAAGGGCGTTGGTTTTATCCCTGCTGAACGGGTGGAGGAGGCTGAGTGTGTGATCCTCAATACCTGTACGGTGCGCAAAAGTGCCGACAATAGAGTGTGGGGTCGCTTAGGGGAGTTTGCTCGGATCAAGCGCGAACAACCGCTGACCTTGATTGTCACCGGGTGCATGGCTGAACGCTTACAGGATGAACTCTTGGAGGCAGCTCCATACGTTGACTACGTCGTGGGGACCAACGAGAAGCAGCAGATCGCCTCCTTGC
>DASRNL010000107.1:0-5824 GCA_035647415.1 Sphaerochaeta sp.
TCGATATACTTCTGTACTCGCTCATCAGCCTTGGCTAGCGCTAAGGCTTCTTCTTTGGCGAGTCCTACCGGCACATCGGTCTTGGAGCGTAGCCGCCCGTTGACCTGAAAGACCATCACAACCGTCTCATCGATCGTCAGCTTCTCATCCCATGCAGGCCACGGGGCTGCTGAAAGCGAGCCGCTATGACCGAGGCGTTCATGGAGCTCCTCTGCCAGGTGTGGCACATAGGGGGCGAGCAGGAGGACGAAGGTCTCGGCGATCTCGCGCGGAAGGATCTCTTCCTTGTAGAGCTCGTTGAGCATGATCATCATCTGGGCGATAGCGGTGTTGAACTCAAGGTTCGCTGTATCCTCGCTGACCTTCTTGATCGTCTTGTGCAAAAGGCGCAAGAGTTCTTCAGAGGGAGCTTCATCGACGATGGGTCGCTCGGCATAGAGGCGCCAGAGTCGGTCGAGGAAACGGTAAACACCGACCAAGCCTTGGGTCGACCAGGGCTTGGAGACCTCCAAGGGTCCCATGAACATCTCATACATCCGCATCGAGTCAGCGCCGTACTCGGCGATGATATCATCGGGGTTGATAACGTTCTTCAAGCTCTTGCTCATCTTCGCTACCACCCGCTCTAGCTCCTCTCCGGTCTCCCGCTCGATGTACTTCTCGGCAGAGACCTCGTCGACGAGGTCGGAGGGCACCAGGGTCTTATCCTTGCGCTGGAAGGCGTAGGAGGTGATCATCCCCTGGTTGATCAGACGGGTGAAGGGTTCGCTGGTGGAGACAAGGCCCAAGTCAAAGAGGACCTTGTGCCAGAAGCGAGCGTAGAGGAGGTGCAGCACTGCGTGCTCGGCGCCGCCGACGTAGAGGTCCACCGGCATCCAGTAACGTTCCTTCTCAGCACAGACGAACTCCTCTTGGTTGTGCGGATCGATATAGCGCAGGTAGTACCAGCACGATCCTGCCCACTGGGGCATCGTGTTGGTCTCTCGTTTCGCCGCTTCGCCACAGACTGGGCAAGTGGTGTTCACCCAGCTCTCGATATTGGCCAGCGGACTCTCTCCGGTGCCCGAGGGCTCATAGCTGCTCACCTCAGGGAGTAAGAGAGGCAGCTGTTCATCTGGCACTGGGACGGTGCCACAGGAGGGACAGTGTACCAGCGGGATTGGCTCTCCCCAGTACCGCTGGCGGCTGAAGATCCAGTCGCGCAGCTTATAGTTGATCGCCTTGGTGCCGAGCTGACGCTCCTCTAGCCAAGCGATCATCTTCTCATTGGCCTCATCGGTTCCCATACCGTCGAGGAAGGAGGAGTTCACGTGGACTCCATCGAAGGGCCAGGGCTCCGCTTGGACATCGACTTCGCTCTTCAAGACTTCAACGATCGGCAGACCAAAGGTCTTGGCAAACTCCCAGTCACGCTCATCGTGTGCCGGCACTGCCATGATCGCACCAGTTCCGTAGCTGATGAGGACATAGTCAGCGATCCAGATGGGAATTTTCTCATTGTTCACCGGGTTGATCGCGTAGCTGCCGCTGAAGACTCCAGTCTTCTCCTTCGCTAAGTCGGTACGCTCCAGATCGCTTTTGTGGGAGACCTCCTCTAGGTATGCTGCAACAAGCGCCTTCTGTTCGGCGCTGGTCAGCTCATCCACCAAGGGGTGCTCGGGGGAGATAACCATATAGGTCGCCCCGAAGAGGGTGTCTGCTCGGGTGGTAAAGACCTCAAGGCTCTCATCAAGACCATCGATGCTAAAGCGGACCGTAGCTCCTTCGCTGCGCCCGATCCAGTTCTTCTGCATCAATCTTACCGACTCTGGCCAGTCCAGCGTATCCAAGTCTTCTAAGAGACGGTCGGCGTACTCGGTGATCTTTAGGACCCACTGACGGATATTGCGGCGGACTACTGCGGTCGAACAGCGCTCACAGCGTCCATCCTTCACCTCTTCGTTGGCCAGCCCGGTCTTACAGTTATCACACCAGTTGATCGGGGTGTTGGACTCATAGGCTAAGCCCTGCTTGAAGAGCTGGATGAAGATCCACTGCGTCCAGCGATAGTAGTCGCTGGTGTGGGTGGAGACCTCACGGTTCCAATCGTAGGAGAAGCCGAGGCTCTTGATCTGCCTGCGGAAGTTTTCGATATTCTCCTCGGTGGTCACCTTGGGATGGGTTCCGGTTTGAATCGCATAGTTCTCAGCTGGCAGACCGAAGGAGTCAAAGCCCATCGGATGGAGGATATTGTACCCCTGCATCCGTAGGAATCGACAGTAGATATCGGTGGCGGTATAGCCTTCTGGGTGACCGACATGTAAGCCACTGCCTGAGGGATAGGGGAACATATCGAGGACGTAGAGACGCTTCTCGGGGGGGACCGATTCATCTTCTGTTACGGCAAAGCTTTGGTGTTCATCCCAATAGGCTTGCCACTTCTGTTCAATCTCTGCGAAGGGATATTTGCTCATGGAAGCAATGATAGCCTTGGTACAGATTTCCGTCAACGCTCATAAAGGTTGCAGGTGCCAGCACAATTGCCCGATTGAAGGGTGAAAAAAGTGCTCCCTGAGAGAAAAACACCCGTGCTTTGATATGTTTTTCAACTGTTTGTACTCGTCTGTGTTCAGCTTTAGGTATTCGCTTGCTAGGAAGAGGTGATAATTTCGTCGGCAAGCAAGGCGAGAATATTCAGATTCTTTTGCAGTGGATGAGGCTTCAGATAGAATGACTCCCCACGCACTATGTCGCGGGGAGTCCCATCTACAAAAATCATGCAGTGTTGCTGACACCGAGGCGAGGTTGCCGTGACGCTCGCAACACTGTGGCACAGTGAGTGTCGTATCGCCTACTTGATAATCAAGTAATCTACCAAGTTCAGCCGCTCTGCACCGGTGGCGGTAATCTCATACCCATCCTCTACTCTGAAGCCTCCCCAGGGAGTCTCAAAGACTGGGACGTCGATTGAGACGACCATCCCCTCGGCAAAGACACTATCCTGTGTCGGACCGAAGAAGGGCGGTTCAAACTCCATGACGCCGATACTGTGCATACCGGAGTGCTGGTAGTACTTCTCCAAGCCCTCGGCGTGCATAATTTCGCGGGTAATTCCCTCTACCACCCTGCCTTCAATCCCTGGCTTCAGCGCAGCGTAGCCTGCTTTATGGGCACGCTCTGCTGCCAAGAGGGCAACCAGTGCTTCCTTGTTGGGCTCACCGATGAAAATCGGACGGGCGATCGCCCCGTGGTACCCCTCATACCTGGGTGCTACGGTGAGGTGGACAAACTCCCCACTCTTCATCTGCCGTAAGGAGGTGCGGGTGATCACATCGCGGGCGTTCTCCCCAGAACCTACCATCGTGTCGATGCCGGTTCCTTCGCCCCCTGCCATGCGGATCGTGTACTCGACTGCTGCTGCGACCTCGCGCTCAAAGGCGCCATCCTTGATCGCATCGACACCCACCTCAAAGGCCCGCTGGGCGACATGGTAGGCGTGTCGGATGACTGCCAGCTCTGCAGGACTCTTGATCGCCCTCAGCATACAGACATCGTACTCAACGTCGACCCACTCAGCGCCGGCGAACGCCTCTTGGAAGTCCCGATAGGCGTAGGCGCCCATCAGAGGAGCTCCGGCGATTCCGATACGCTTGATTTTCTTTAGGTCGATCAGATCTGAGACGACCTCTGTGGCGCTCTCCAAGGTAGCGTGCATGAAGTCGACATAGGGGTGGGTAAACTCCTCGATAACCCGTACATTTTCGATGGAGCCGACGAGCTTGGCGTACCCCTCACTCTCCGGCCCACTTACCAGAATCGGATCCTTTCCTTTAACCATAAAGACACCGGCGACCTCAAAGTGCACCGGGAAGTTTGCTAGCCAGCGAGCGTGAGCGGGGCCGAAGGCAGCCCGGTCATCCGCATAGGCGAAGAAGAGGTCAAGGTTCTTCTCTTCCATGAGCTTTTGGACGCGGTTCCATCGCTCTCGATACTCATCTGCTGGGATGGTCGGCAAATTTCTTCTCATCTTTCGTATTCTCCTTTTGTATGGTGACACAACAAAAGCGTGTGAAGAGGGTCATAGAGTACCGCAGCTCCGCACCTTTTGTGTGGTATTGGTTGATAGGTCTCTTAATTAGTATAGGGGCTCTAAACTCAGCGTGCAAGGAAGAAGCGTGGCGGCGCTCTTCTTAGGAAGGCTGTTCGATGAGGCGGAACTCGATGGTCCCGATCCTGTTGCCGCTCATCGTCAGTATCTTGAAGGAACCGAGCTCGGTGAGGATAATCTCCCCCTCCTTGGGGATCGAGCCGAGGGTCTCTAGGAGGTAGGCGGCTACCGTGGAATGCTTCTCGTAGCCTTCTGAGAGGTCCAAGTCGTCGATCAGCTGCTGGATCGGGGTATCGGGCATCACCAAGAAGGTGTCAGCTGAGCCTTCGCGGGCGACGATACGGTCGAAGGATCTACGCTCGTGCTCATCGAAGAGCTCGCCGAAGAGCTGCTCGGCGACATCCTCCATCGTCACCACCCCAGAGAAGCCTCCATACTCATCGAGGACGATCGCCTGTTGCAGAGTGTCCTGCTTAAAGAGGTAGAAGAGATCATCGAGGTGGAGCTGTTCCGGCACATAGATCGGCTCGTGCATCAACGAAGAGAGGGGGGCCTGCATCCTCTCCTGCAGCTGTGCTTGCAAGAGGTCTCGTAAGAGAAGCACACCGGTGATCTGCTCCTCGTTCTCATGGTAGACGGGGATGCGGCTGAAGCCGGACTTCACTATCGCCGGGTATGCCTCCTCCAAGGTCAGCTCGTCGTTTAAACGGAAGACTCCGGTGCGGTGGGTCATGATCGTCCGCACCTGGGTCTTGGAGAAGTAAATCGCCCGTTCAATCAAGTCGCTCTCATACTGGTCGACCAGCCCGACATCCTCGGCGACATCGACGAGGTGGCGCATCCCCTCGTGGGTCACCTCAGGCTCGGCATGCCGAGCAAAGAGTCGGGTGACCAAGGAAGAGAAGAGGCGCAACAGCCAGACGATTGGAAAAAGGATGATCGAGAAGAAGCGTATCGGGAAGGCCATGAGGATGGCTATGCGCATCGCATGGGCCATCGCCAGCTGTTTGGGGGTGATCTCAGAGAAGACTAGGATTATCAAGGTCAAAAGACCGGTAGCGTAGCCGATCGTAGCGCTGCCGAAATGCTTGATTGTAAGAGCGGTCACCAATGCGCTGGCGCTGATGTTGACGATATTGTTTCCAACCAAGACGGTGGTCAGCAGCATATCGCGGTTCACCGAGAGCTCGTAGGCGAGCTTTGCTGAGCGGCTGCGCTTATGCTCCAAAGCTTTGAGTTGAAGGATTGAGAGGGAGGTGTAAGCGGTCTCGGTGGCGGAGAAGAGCGCAGAGATCCCCAAGAGGATGATAATCGTGAGCAACTGCAGACTCATCTTTTCTGCTCCTCACTTTGGGTGTTGGACCTATCTGCTTCCATAGTGTGCTCAGTATACCAAGAGAAAGTAGGCGCTAGCAAGCAAGAGTAGCGGAGAGAAAAATCGCACCGCAATCTTTGAGCCTCGGATTCGAGAGGCATTAAAACCGGTGAAAGGGTAGGCGAATGCCAGGGTATCTAACACAAGGAGGATCGCGGTAAAGGGGTTGGGAGCTAGGATCAGAAGTAGCGTTAGAGCGAGGTTAGCAGTGAGGCCCATCTGCCTAAGGTGTGCCGCTTCACCAGAGCGCGACCAGCGCTCTGCGTTGATATAGCGGTTACCAGCAGCGGGGAAGGGTAGCCCAACAAACAGAGGTAAGAGCAGAGCAGGCAGGTACGCGGTGTCCCACCCTCGGTAGACTG
>DASRNL010000108.1:0-2956 GCA_035647415.1 Sphaerochaeta sp.
CCAGCTGGGCCACCTTCTCTTCGGTGGTCATCTTGGCGAGTAGAAGACGGGCTTTTTTATAGGATTCTTGCATTACTACCTACTCCTTTAGAGCGCCGAGAGCGACTCCGGCGATGATATATTTGGAAAGGATGAAATAGATGACAAAGAGCGGGAGTACGGTCAAACTCAGCCCCAGATAGACCGATCCGTACTCAGTCTTATAGATATCCCCACGCAACAAGCTGACCATAATTGGCATCGTATACTTGGATTGGCGGGTCAGCAGGATCAAGGGGATGAAGAGGTTGTTCCAGCTGGCGACAAAGGTGAAGATCGCCTGGGTCGCCATCGCCGGCTTCATAATCGGCAGGACAATCTGGTTGAAGGTACGGAACTCCCCTGATCCATCGATCCGTGCAGAGTCGACGATATCCAACGATAGGCTCGCCATGAGATACTGGCGCATGAAGAAGACCATCGCCGGCGAAGCGATCGCAGGCAAGATCAAGGGCAGCAGGCTGTTGGTCCAGCCCACGCGGTACATGAACTGGTAGAAGCCGATGCCCGAAATCTGTGCAGGGATCATCAACACCGCCATGATGAAGGAGAAGAAGGCATCGCGGGCTCGCCATCGATAGGCGACCAGCGCATAGGCGGTCAAGCTCGAGAAGTAGACTGCGCAGAGGGTTGTCCCGATACTGATCGTCATCGAGTTGTAGAACCCTACCCACGGGTTGAACGCTTTTCCGGTGAGGATTTTCCAGTTCTGTATAAGGTGCTTGCCAGGCAGAAGAGCAACGGAGCTCTGCTGGACCTGGTAGGTCGAGCGGGTGGCGTTCATAAACATCACCCAGAAGGGGAAAATTGAGAGCAAGGAGAGGAAGATACAGACGATATAAATCAGCGTCTTCATCGCAAAAGTCGATCGTTTTATACTTCTCATTGCGCACCTCCCTTTGCACGTGCTCGGCGCAGTGCCCGCTCACGTCGACGGGCCTTCGCCTCATCCCGGTCGCGCATCACAAAGAAGAGAGCGACCGAGAGGACGACGATGATGAGGAAGACCAACATGCTCGCAGCGGAGGCCCGGTTGTAGAGGTAGGAGCCGCTAAAGGCCTGGTTATAGATGAATACACTGCTGGTCATCGTCGCGCTATCGGGGCCTCCGAGCAGATAGAGGCGGGGGATATCAAACATCTGTAATCCTCCGATCATGCTGGTTACCAGCACATAGAGGAGAATGGTTTTTAGTCGAGGCAGGGTGATACGGAAGAAGATCTGCGTCGCATTGGCTCCATCGATCTCCGCCGCTTCAAAGAGCGTGGGATCGATACCGAGCACCCCTGCGATGAGAACAATCATCGAATTTCCATACCACATCCAGAACTGGATGAAGGCGACCACCCCCTTGGCGGTCCACTTCTGCAGATGGAAGTTCTGCGGTCTTTCGAGGATACCGAACTTGATCAACAGGTCGTTGATCGGACCCTTGGGGTATCCAAACAGGGAGTTAAAGAGGATAGCGATCGTCGCGGCGGTGATGATGTTTGGCATATAGATCAGCACCTTGAACGCCCCTTGTCCCCGTACATGGAAGCGTCGGGTGGTAAACCAGGCGGTAAGCAAGAGCGCTAAGGTGATCTGCGGGATAAAGTTCATCGTCCAGATGATCGCTGTGTTCTTCAGTGAGAGACGAAAAGTTTGGTTCGCTAGAATCAGTTTAAAGTTGGCAAACGGGTCGCTGAGGAAGGAGAAGCTCGTCTTGCCTAAGCCCCTGAGGTCAGTGAACCCGATGACAACGGTGAAGAGGGTCGGATAGAGCGAGAAGATGAGGAAGGTGACCACAAACGGTATAGAAAAGATATACCCATACTTGGCATAGCTCACACTGCGTTTTTTCATTGAGTCTCATCCCCCTTCTTCGTTTGAGAATAGAGGTGTCCATGAAGAACCATGGACACCTCTTTGGTGCTTAAATATCAATTGCGAGGTTATCGTTGACGTTTCGTTTGAAGTCAGCAATCGCCTGTGCTTTGGTCTTCAAGCCTGCGCTGTAGTTGCGCACCTGGTCTCGCCAGATACTGTTGATCGTCTCATCATGCTGCGTCTTGTTCTTTCCAGTGGCAAAGGTGCCTGCAGGAACGAAGACATCAAACATGTTCTGACCGCCGAGGAACGGAAGGGTTCCGTCGCTCTTCTTCATGACAGTCCCGCTTGCAACGGTATCCTTGGTGCCGCCAGGGCCTTCCAGGGTGCCGTTTGCCCAGTAGTACTGTAAGCCGGTGTTGGAGCTGTCGAGGGTGATCCACTCGATAATTCGACCGAGGTCTTTCTTAATAGGACTATCCTTGTTCGCTAAGACCCAGGTTCCACCCCAGAAGAAGCCAACTGGCGGTTCACAGACTGCCCAGTCACCATAGGTGCCTTCACCTGGCTTGTCCCCACCGCTGTTTCCAGCCATGACGTAGTTGATCAGCCATGCAGGGCCGAAGAAGCCAAAGACCTGCTTCTCACCGGCATCCTTCATGTCGGCAAACCACGCATCGCTCCAGTCCTGGGTGTCGTTGGTGTACCCTTTCTCCAGCATCATCTTGGCCATATCGAGGAACTCTTCTCGGGAAGGATCGATGAAGAGTTTATCATCGACAATCCACCCCTCTTCGGAGGAGCCTTCGATGGCGTGCCAGATATCTCCGTCTCCGCTGATGATCGCATATCCCTTACGGGCGAGATCCTCAGCAGCACTGAAGAAGCGATCCCAACCTGGACCAACCTTGCTGGTGACAAAGGCAGGATCATCGGTTCCCCAAACATCCTTGGCGATCGAGCGGCGATAGATGAATGCACCGCCGGTTGCCTGATAGCCGAGGCCGACTAAATCGCCTGCATCGTTGCTTCCGATGTCGACGGTGTAGGCTGCGATATCTGCTTCACGTAGCTTCGCATCCACATTGATGCCGAGATCCTTATACGG
>DASRNL010000109.1:0-12238 GCA_035647415.1 Sphaerochaeta sp.
AATTGGTATATACAATATGTTTTCACTATATGATTTTGAGTTGAAACCGAGACCACGGCCCGATGGCCAAAAGGATGCATAGGATGATTGCTGATACAAAGATCAAAGAGTTGGAGAACTCCGCTGTCGCACTGACTGTTACCGTAAAGGCGGATGCAGTAGAGAACGAATACCAGGCTGCCCTAGAGAAGTATGCCAAGACGATTCAAATCAAGGGCTTTAGAAAAGGCAAAGCCCCACTTTCAGTCCTTGAGGGCAAGTTTGGCAAGGTAATCCGCGAGGAGAGCTCCTTCAATACGATTGAAGCTGCCTTAAAAGAGGCACTGGAAGAGGTCGAAGAACAGTATCGTCCCCTCTCCTTCAGCACCCCGGTGCTCCAGGATGAAGAGGAGCTCCTCCCCTTTGCCGAGAAGAGCGATATCACCTTTACCGTCCACTACGATGTTATGCCCACCTTTGAGTTGCCTCAGTACAAGGATCTCAAAGTCACCATCCCGAAGGTCGCCGTAAGCGATGAAGCAGTCGACCGAGAGATCAAGCAGCTGCTCGATCAGAACGCGATGGTCATCGACAAGAGCGGCGCAGCTGAGATGGGCGATATCGCCACCGTCGACTATGTTGAGCTCGATGAGGCAAAAGAAGAGATCGCCGGTAGCGAACGCAAAGAGTTTGTCTTTACCCTCGGTAGCGGCAGCAACTTCTACCAGTTTGATGAAGATATCGTTGGTATGCAGGTCGACGAAGAGAAGACCTTTGAGAAGACCTACGCAGAAGACTCCACCGTCGAAGGCTATGCAGGCAAGACGATCAGCTTGCGCGTGAAACTCCAGGCGCTGAAGTTCCGCGATGTCCCTGAACTCGATGATGAGTTCGCCCAGGACGTCAAAGAGGAGTATAAGAGCGTCAAAGACCTCCTTGCAGGCACCCGCGAGAAGCTCGAAGAGGAGCTGCAAGCCCGCCTTGAAGAGGTGAAGTTCGCCTCCTTAAGCGAGCAGCTGACCGCCGGTACTGAGTTTGCTATCCCCGCTTCGATGATCGACTTTGAAGCGGAGCAGAGCTGGAATAGATACCTCAGACAGATCGGTCTCACCGAGGAGCAGGTATTACAGTTCATGAACTTCCAAGGCAAGAGCCGTGAGGAGATCATCGCACCGATGCGCGAGGGTGCTGAGCAGAACCTGCGCATCCAGCTGATCATGGACAAGATCAAGGAGACCGAGGTCTTTGAGCTCGATGAAGAGGAAGTCACCAAGGTCCTCGAGGAGCAGACCAAAGGGATCACCGACGAAGCTCAGCTCTCCTACTACCGCACGATGCTCGAAGATGAGATGCGCTTTGCCAAGATCGGTCCCTTCCTTCTGGAGAACAACACCTTTAGCGAGGGTGAAGAGGTCGCGTACGACTCCTTCATGGATGGATCCTACGACGCCTAGCCCAAAGGGGAAATAATCAGTATTCTTAGAGAAGGCGGATGCTTACCGGCTCCGCCTTCTTATTCCAAGCACAGGGGGTGTGCAATGAGTATCCATCCATCACGGATGACCTTAGTTCCTATGGTTGTCGAACAATCAGGGATCGGCGAACGTGCCTACGATATCTACAGTCGCTTGCTGAAAGATCGGATTATCTTCCTCGATCGGGAGATCCACGATGGCAACGCTGATCTGGTAGTAGCACAGCTGCTCTTCCTCGATAGCGAAGACCCAGAGAAAGATATCAGCCTCTATATCAACAGCCCCGGCGGTTCGGTAACCGCAGGGCTGGCAATCTACGATACTATCCAATATCTGCACTGTGATGTGCAGACTATCTGTCTCGGACAGGCGTGCTCGATGGGAGCACTGCTGCTAGCCAGCGGCACCGAGGGTAAACGCTGGGCTCTGCCCTCCTCGCGGGTGATGATCCATCAGCCGTGGGGTGGAGTGGAAGGCCAAGCTGCCGACATCGCCATCCAAGCCCGAGAGATCAACCGACTCAAGCAGCTGACCATCGAAATCCTCGCTCGTCATACCAACAAAAGCGTCGAGGAAATCGCCAAGGACGTGGAGCGGGACTTCTTTCTCTCTGCCGACGATGCGGTCAGCTATGGTTTAGTCGACAATGTTATGAGGAGGAATACCTAAATGGCAAAACACCCGAGATCCTGCTCCTTCTGTGGTAAGAACCAGGATGAAGTACGCCGCCTCATCAGTGGCCCTGGAGTAGCAATCTGTGATGAGTGTGTCGCCGTCTGTAACGACATGCTTAGCTCCGATCCCTCCTTACAACAGGAGCCAGCAGGAATCCCTGAAGAGATCCCTACCCCCCGCGAACTCAAAGAGTATATGGATGAGTACGTCATCGGCCAAGAGGACGCCAAGCGCGTGCTCGCCGTCGCTGTGCACAACCACTACAAGCGGGTTAAGTTTAGAAAAGAGATCGCCGAACAAGGCGTTGAGCTCGATAAGAGCAATATCCTGATGGTCGGTCCTACCGGAACCGGTAAGACCCTCCTCGCTTCCACCCTGGCGAAGAAACTCCAAGTTCCCTTCGCCATCGCCGACGCAACCACCCTCACCGAGGCGGGGTATGTCGGCGAAGATGTGGAGAACATCCTCTTGAAGCTGATTCAGAACGCCGATGGCAATATCGCCGCTGCGGAGTCTGGGATTATCTTCGTCGACGAGATCGATAAGATCGCCAAGAAGGGGGAGAACCCCTCGATCACCCGGGATGTCAGTGGAGAGGGGGTCCAGCAGGCGCTCTTGAAGATCATCGAAGGCACCGAGGCGAACGTACCGCCGCAGGGCGGGCGTAAACACCCCAGCCAAGAGATGCTCAAGATCAACACCAGCAATATCCTCTTTATCTGTGGTGGAGCCTTTGTCGGTCTTGATAAGGTGATTGAGAAGCGGGTAAGCAGCCATGCGATGGGCTTCGGCGCTCCGATTATCAAGAGCCAAGAGAAGGACCTAAAGGCCCTCTACAAGCAGCTGATGCCCGATGATCTGATCAAGTTCGGTTTGATCCCCGAGTTCATCGGCAGATTGCCGATCCACGTCTCCTTGGACAACCTCTCTGAGCAGGATCTGCAGCGGATCATCGTCGAGCCAAAGAACTCGATCATCCGCCAGTACGAAGCTGCGTTCAACCTCGACGGCATCGAGTTCATCTTCCGAAAGGAAGCAGTTGAAGCGGTCGCCCAGAAGGCGTACGAGCAGAAGACCGGAGCACGAGGCTTACGTTCAATCGTAGAGAATGTGATGATGGGAATCATGTTTGACATCCCTTCGATGGAGTCGGTCAAACAGGTCATTGTGACCAAGGAGTGTATTCTTGACGGTAAAGAACCAGAAATCGTCCTCGGAGCCTAACTGGTTCCACTATCCGCCAATCGATGAGGTGATTCTGCAGCAGCTACGCGAGCGAGAGCACTTTATTGTAATCGGACACCTCAACCCCGACGGCGATTGCCTCTCCAGCCAGTTTGCCGTCGAGGCACTGCTACACTTCTTGGGTAAGGAAGTGACCCTTGCCAACGCAGGTCCCTTTACCCGCAGTGAAATCTCCCACCTCGATGGGCAGTTTGTCTCCGAGATCCCCCCTGAGCTCTATCGAAAGAACCCGCTGGTAGTGGTCGTCGACTGCTCCAGTGCCGACCGCCTTGGCCATCTAGCGAGCCAGATCGAAGGCCTCGATACGGTGATCTTCGACCACCATAGCAGCGGCGAGCAGTTTGGCACCTGGCGGTATATTATACCGCGATCGATCTCCACCACCTTGATCATCATGCACCTCTATCGAGAGATGGACATCGAGATCACCGAGGAGATTGCCGAACACCTCTTCTTCGGGTTTGCCACCGACTCAGGCTTCTTCCGCTTCATCACCTCCTACCGGGGTGAGACACTTAGGATGGCAGCTGATCTGGTGGATCTGGGGGTCAGCCCCAATGCGATGGTCGATCGGATGAGCGGGGGCAAACAGCTTGCCTATGTGCAATACCTCGGTGCGTTGATCAACCGGGTGGAGAGCCATTATGCAGGAAAGGTCCTCTCCTCGGTCACCTACGCAGCGGATGATCTCCACTACAACACCGCCGATAAACCCAGCGATGCCCTTTATGGACACCTGCTCTCCGTTGCGGGGGTTGAGGTGGTCCTCTTCTTCAAGGAGCTGGCAAGCTCGGTCACCGAAGTGGGCTTCCGCTCCTCCTACCTCAGCGAGGTCGATGTCGGAAAGCTCGCCGAGAGCCTCGGCGGTGGCGGACATCGTAAGGCGAGCGGGGTGACGATCAAGAGCAGCCTTGCAGACACCAAGAAACTCGTACTTTCAGCCATAGAATCGCTTCTATAAGCCGTCATGGCATACACATTGCATACTCATACTCACCACGGTGAAGGAGTGTGCAATGTATCCATTTGTTTTCAATGAAGCGGAGTCTCGCCGCTTAGATGCCCAGGTTGTAGCGTATCAGCAATCCCCTGAGGACGATGATCTCTATCGGGCAGTCCATCACAAGACCCAACAGCTGCTCTACCTCTTGCCCAAACGCCTGCACCTTTTGCCGGAGGAGGAGTGTTCCCCCTTCCTCTTCTTCTGTTGGGATGCTATCGACCATTATCTCTCTTCTTTTTCCATCGGTAGGCTCTCCTACCAAGGCTATATCAGCCAGGTGGTCCGTCAACGAGCCCGCTATTTCATCTTCCAACAGAAGCAACGTCTTCGCAAAGATCGGGTGCTCCTGCGCCATCAACACTACGAGATATCCAACCCGATAGAGGAGTTGATCGCCGCAGAGGATACCCTTCCCTACTGTACCCTCCGCGCCCCCACCCCTGCCAAAGAGGATCTTCCTACTCTCTTTACCCAGCTGCTTGAGCAGTATCACATATCCTCGACAGCCCTAGCTGAAGAACACCAAAGAACGCTGCAGAAGCACTTCTCTCAGAAGACCAACCGCAAGCGTCTTTTGATCGTCCTCGCCCTCTGCCCCTTGGCAGTCGAGGAGCATCTTCTGGAGGAGATCGCTCTGCTCTTAGGGGTAGCGCCGACCTCCTTGTCCGCATACCTCCGCTGCGCTGCGGTCCATCTGGAGAAGAAGCGAGCAGCCCAGAAGGAGTTTGAACGGATCAGCAATCGCCACTTCCGTCGTCTTTTGGAGATCGAGGGGGCGATGCAACGGGCTGCCGATAGCGCCGAAGTGCAGGAGCTACAGCAGCTGCGCAGCCGCACCGCCGCCCTCTACAAGAAGAAGGTACAACAGATTCGTTGCCTAGAGCTCTCCCTCTCGCACCGAGAACTCGGGGAGCTGCTTGCCATCCCGAAGGGGACAATCGACAGTTCCGTCTATTACATTAGACAGTTGTTACAAGGTCATGTAGACGAGATAGAGCGCAAGGGGTATTCTTAGGGGTATGAAGATTCTCCTAGCCTCCTCCAATGTGCACAAAAAGGAGGAGTTCGCTCACCTCTTGCCCTCCTATACCCTCGCCCTACCCACAGAGCTGGGAATCTCCTTCGATTTTATAGAAGACCGAGAGACCTTCACCGAGAACGCTTTCGACAAAGCGATGGCTCTTGCTGCCGTTGCCCCACCAGGTTGGTCGGTGCTCGCAGATGATAGTGGCCTCTGCGTCGATGCCCTAGGAGGAGGACCGGGGGTGCGTACTGCACGCTATGGGATGGAGGCCAAAGGCAGGTTGCTCAGCAGCGCCGAGCGCAATGCATACCTCTTGGAAAATCTCGCCCATCTGCAGCGTGAAGAAGAGCGGCGCGCCTACTTTGTCTGCGCACTCGCCTTGGTACTCAGCCCGCGACAGATCTATACCGTAAGCGAAGAGGTAGCAGGCTCCATCGCCTTTGCAAGCGAGGGCAGTGGCGGGTTTGGCTATGACCCGATCTTTATCGTAACTGAGGCAGGACTGACGATGGCATCCTTAAGCGAAGCACAGAAGAATCGCTACAGCCACCGTGCTCGTGCCACCCAACGGCTATTACAGCTTTTAGAGGAGTAAGAAATATGAAAATTTTAACACGCAGTGAACAGAAAACAGCGGATACTTGGGACCTCAGCAGTCTCTTTGTAGATGATGCAGCGTGGGAAGCTGGCAGAGCGACCTTCCAGGAGCGTCTCACAGAAGCCGCTTCTCTCAAAGGGACCCTCCTTGCTAACAAAGAATCTTTTATCAAGACGATGCAGTGGTTTGAAGAGAGCAGCATCCTCGCTCAGCGAGTCGCCTCTTACGCCTTCCTCAGCTGGGCGACCGATGCTTCTGACAATGAGGCGACCCGTAAATACTCGATCGCCAACGAGCTGCTTACCCAGTATGCAGCTGCGATGGCCTTCTTCGATGTTGAGCTCTTAGCGATCGATGAAGCGACGATTAACAGCTACCTCGAAGACCCTGATTTTGCCGACTATGCGGTCTATATCAAAAAGGCTCGCCACCTTAAGGATCATGTGCTCAGCGAGGATGAGGAGCGCCTGTTGGCCCTGCAATCCAACGCAGCCTCCACCCCACAGACGGTCTTCAGCGACCTGACGAACGTCGACTTCGACTTCGGTGAGATCGATGGCAAGGAGCTGAGCCAGTCGACCTTCTCCTCCTTCTTGATGAGCAAGGACCGCGATTTGCGCCACCGCGCCTATACGCAGTTTTATGGGGTCTACGATGAGCATAAACATACCTTAGGAAGGCTCTATGAAGGTCAGGTAAAACAGGACCTCTTTACGATGCGAGCCCGCGGCTATGAGAGTGCCCGCAAGGCTGCACTCTTTAGAGACGATGTGCCGCTCAGCGTCTATGACAACTTGATCAGCAGCGTGCACAACTCCTTTCCCGCTCTCCATCGCTACTATGACCTTCGTGCTAAAGCCCTCGGCCTTGACCGTCTCGGGCACTGGGATGTCTATGTGCCTCTGGTCGACGGAGTCGATGCCCACACCCCCTATGAAGATGCGGTAGCGGTGATTGCCAAGGGGATGGCCCCCTTGGGTGCGGAGTATGTGGATACCCTCACCGCCGGCCTTACCACCGAGCGGTGGGTGGACCGCTATGAGAACCGCGGCAAACGCAGCGGCGCCTTCTCCAGTGGCTCCTTCCTTGGGAAACCCTACATCCTCTTAAACTATAAGGAGGATGTAATCCGTGACCTCTTTACCGTCGCCCACGAAGGGGGGCACTCGATGCACAGCTACTACAGTGCTCGCAACAACCCCTACTTCCACTACCGCTACACGATCTTCGAAGCGGAGGTCGCCTCCACCTTCAACGAGCAGCTGGTCGCCAAGTACATGATCGATACTGCTGACGATGATCGCATGAAAGCTTTCATCATCAGCAAACAGGTCGATGACATCGTCGCCACCCTCTATAGACAGACGATGTTCGCCGAGTTTGAAATGGTGATGCACGCCAAAGCAGAGGCAGGACAGCCGGTCACACTGCAGTTGATCCGAGAGGTCTATGGGAAGCTGCTGCGCGCTTACTTCGGACCGAAGGTCGACTTCCTTGAAGTCAGTGATCTGGAAGGATTGCGGATTCCGCACTTCTACTCGCCCTTCTACGTCTACAAGTACGCCACCGGCCTCTCAGCTGCGATCGCACTCTCGCAGCGAGTCCTCCAAGGAGGAGCACAGGAGCGAGAGCAATACCTTGGGTTCCTCGCCAGCGGCGGTAGCACCTACCCGATCGAAACCTTGAAGAAAGCAGGGGTGGATATGTCGACGCCAGAGCCGGTAGATGCAGCCCTTTCGGTCTTCTCTTCGCTGCTCGATCAGCTCGAGGAACTCCTATAATAAGGGGTTGACCAAACCGCCCTCCGCGTTGTAAGGTAGCCACGTTACCTGCGGTAGTGGTGGAATCTGGTAGACACGTTAGCTTGAGGTGCTAATGGGAGTTTATCCTGTGCTGGTTCAAGTCCAGTCTACCGCACTCAACACAGCGGCTTCATCAGACGATGGAGCCGCTTCTCTTTACTTTACTACTCTCCTATGCAAACTCGTAGACGACCTTCTCTTCTGCATAGTGATAATACGCAAGATGGCGATCTCTTTGCAGCCTACCGATTACGATGAAAGCTGGAACATCCACTTTCGATGCAAACTGTTTAATGCTCTGCAATGAAAAGTCGCCTTCTTTGACAAACTCAGCATACAAAGCAGCATTCATCAGTGTCTCAGAAGCAAAGGTATCTGCCTCAGACTCACGGGATTGCCCATGGGATGCATAATCGATTAACAGCTTGTTTGTAATATTCCCATGGATGATATGTCCGAGTTCATGGAAAAAACTGAACCAGAAGATATCAGCAAATTTACCACGATTGGTCATAACCAAACTAAGCGTACCATCATCGTTCTGTCTTATTACTCCCTGTATTGGAGCACCAGAAAAATGTTTGATAATAGAGAATCTGATGCCACAATCCTGGAGATGTTTTTTCAAAGCAACCTCGATTGTTGCAGCATCTGAAAACATGAGTTTTTTTATAGTGGGTAGTTTGTTGAGTAGTAGATCGACATTCAAAGTACTGCTAGGTGTATCTCGCTCCTCTGTCAATTCACACACTCTCAGCCAGGTGAACATCACATATGGATCAACAGTGGCAGTAGCAGCCAAACGATAGGCTCCCATTTTTGCCATCTTGGGTATGTGCTCCAAACTGCTCAAGCGTAACAGACGTCTCAGTTCTATCACCAACATGGAATCAAATGCCTGCATGCTCAAATGACCCAAATCTTTGAGGTATTCTAGTATCTCATGCAGGTTTTTTAGAATAGTCAGTTCTGTTTGAGAGATATTTTCCAACTCCTCAAGTTCAATTATTTCTCTGTCATAATTTGCTTGTAAATTGATCCAAAAACTTGCCTCAATGTCTAGCGCATATTCAAGCATTTTAGCAAACCGAATGGAGATAGCTTTCTGTCCGTTAACTATCTTGCTTACATGGGCAGCAGTGACACCGGTTCGCACTGCCAGTTCCTTCTGACTTATTTCTCGATCTTCCAATATTTCTTTTAGCGTTTCACCTGGGTGAATGATAAACTCAAGGGATAATCCATTCATCTTTGTTACCATGATAATCTATAACCCCCTCTATACTAATTTTCTTGCAATGTCGTAGTGAATCAGGATCCTTCTGGTCACTAACGGGCTCTACGATGAGACGTACGTTTCTTGTGATATGAACCGCATACTTGCCTTGCAGATTACCGGTAAGCGGATGTGGCTTCCCTAGCCCTGTACTCAAAAAAATGAAAAAATTATCAGCAGCCTTTAGCGCATCCAAACGTTTTTTCACCCTTCTTGTCAGATCGGAGCCCTTCTCTCGCTTCATTACATCAAAATTTGTAAAATATTTTTCTACTCGTTTGTTTGTATACGTAATTTCCACTCGCTAAGTCCCACTGCAAAAAAGACAATAATTTACCAATTGGTTAACTTAATGGTACTGTGTTGTGATCATTAGCGCAAGGAGTTTGTGCGAATCCCCAGCTATACATGACACGAGGGAGTAAGAGGTTCCACGAGACGAAACGGGGCACAGCAGATGCTGTGCCCCACATTGAAAGAAGTTCTGTAGTAATTAGCGGTTTGGACCTTGGGAGAGTGCTTCGGTGACTAGGGTGAAGAAGTCAGCTACTGCCATCGAAGCGCCGCTGATATCATCGGTCGACCCATCATCCTTGAGGTTCACCTTCTTGGGATCCTGGGTGGCGAGCAGGTGTGCTTCCACCGCTTTAGCTTGCTCATCCCACTCTTTGCCGATGGCGCTCGCACGCGCCATACCGTAGCCACCTTGGGCGGCGACGAGCTGCTTATCCTGTCCATCTTTGTTTACGCCGCTGTAGTAGGCGCTTACGATATTTCCATCATGCACCAACAAGGTTGCATGTGTCTTCCATCCCCCGCTATCAAAGCTACTCGCTTCACTGCGATAGATGCCATCGGTATACGCTCCGGTGGTAACAACGCCTGCTTTCAGTGCTTTTTCCACCAAGGAGGTAAAGCCGGAGACGGTAATCGAGACGCTTCCAATCTCATCGACGGTACCAGGGCGTTGGTTCGCTAGGAGGTACTGCTCTACATCCGCTGCTTGCTCCCACCACTCCGCTTTCGCCTGACCGAACTTGACCATATTGTACTTTCCTGCCTGATCGTAGGCTACCTTCTCATCTCCAGCGCGGTTGATAGCACTCCAGGTGACCGCAGAGATTTTCCCCCCTGAAACAGTGAGGGAGACATAGTCCTTCCAACCAGCGTCATCAAAAGCATCTTCGATGGCGAAGTAGGCGCCATCGGCGTACTGTACGGCCTTGCTCGTCGCTGGCTCGGCAGATACCGTCACCTGGCTACTCGCTGTCTCTTTTTTTGCACATCCGCTTATGGTGAGCACCAGCACTGCAATCAGCACCAGTGCAAGGGTAGATACTCGTTTATTCATCGTTATCTCCTTTGATAATCAGTGTTAATGGCGTCATCATACTCGCATATCAACACCAATGCAATATTGCGATAGTGAGTAGTTTTTGCGGCAATAAGATGAGGTTTTCGCGTATATCGTTGCAATAAAACAGCTTATCTAGCAGTAGTCCTATAGATTTAGTCAGATATTATTCCAATCTTTCTGCCATACTTCTCACGATTGCCTCATTTTGCTGAGATTTGGGGGTCACACCCTAGCTTATTCGCACCATTTTCGGCAAACTGTTCTCGATAAATTTTTAATAATTGCGCGATATCCTAGTGGTATGCTAGAGTGTCCCTATATTATGCACACCATACAACTTGCTAGTAAAGGAGTGGGAGTATGCAAAAGAAACAGATAGTCATCTTAGGTGGAGGATACGCAGGTGTCCACGCCACAAAGCGGATCTATAAAGCATTTAAGAAGCACCTCGATAAGGTGGATATCACCTTGATCGATAAGGACCGTCATCATATCCTGATGACCGAGCTGCACGAAGTCGCTGCAGCACGGGTCCCTGAGGAGTCGGTAAAGATCTCCTATGATCGGATCTTCAGCGGTAAACGGGTAGCGGTGACCCATGATCGAATCGTCGACATCGACTTCACCACCCAAGAACTCACCGGCGAGGATGGGTCATATCCGTATGATCAGCTGATCATCGCCACCGGAGCTGAGACCGCAGACTTCAGTATCCCTGGGGTAAAGGAGCACTCCTTCTACCTCTGGAGCCTTGAAGAGGCGGTGCGGATTCGCTGTCACATCGAAAACGTCATGCGAATCGCCGCAGGTGAGCGTGATAGCGAAAAACGCAAGCAGCTGCTCACCTTCGTCGTAGCAGGCGGAGGGTTCACCGGCGTTGAGATGATCGGAGAGCTCATCGAGTGGCTTCCAGTCCTCGCCAAGGAGCATGGCATCGATGCTGATGAGATCGAGCTGATCCTCGTCGAAGCGATGGGCCATATCCTCAGCATGCTTGGAGAGAAGCCACGAGCAAAGGCGGTAGCAAACCTCGAGAAGCGCGGGGTCAATATCATGCTCAATAGCCTCATCACCGAGGTTTTCGCCGATGGACTGGTCACCCGAAATGGGGATGAGATCAAGACCGAGACCCTGATTTGGACCTGTGGAATCCGCGGCACTGAGTTCTGTGACAACCTCCCACTGACCGATGGAAAGATCGGTCGTAAGCTGGTAAACGAGTATATGCAGACCCCCGACTACGAGAACGTCTACGTCGTCGGAGACGGGATGTGGCACCTTGAAGACAAGAGAGCGGTGCTGCAGATCGTAGAGGCAGCTGAGCAGTCAGCGGCCACTGCAGCGGACTCGATTATCTATGCCGTAAAGAGCGAGCTCGGGTTGAAAGCTACTGCTCCGAAGCCCTATAAGTCCAACTTCCACGGCTATATGATCAGCGTCGGTGGCACCTGGGCAGTGAGTCACACTGCCGGGGTCGCTATGACCGGCTTCCCAGCGATGGCCTTAAAGCATCTGGTGAACATCTACTACCAGAGCACCGTCGCAGGCTTCAACGCCGGCTGGTCCTATATCAAGCATGAGATTCTAGAGATTAAGAACAAACGTTCGTTGATCGGTGGCTTCGCCGAATACAAAGTCCCCGGCTATTGGACTGCATTTTTGCGGGTCTTCCTCGGGGTGATGTGGCTCATCGAAGGGCTTCAAAAGGTCACCGGCGGTTGGCTTACCGACAAGACCGGCAGCAAGGTCTACTGGGGCTCTGCTGCTGATGCGGTCGCAGGGGCGAGCGCTAATGGTGTCGTTG
>DASRNL010000110.1:0-13099 GCA_035647415.1 Sphaerochaeta sp.
CTGGGAATCCCCAAAGCCTTCTTGATCAAAACTGATGCCGGAGGAGTCTTCAGAATGAAGCTGAAGCTCTTGTCCGGGTAGACAGAAATGATGACAGGGAGGATGAGTCCAGGCTCATAGTTCTTCGTTCGATCGTTGAACTCCTGGACAAACTGAGGGGCACTGACACCGTGGGGCCCAAGCGCCGGTCCGATAGGGGGCGCTGGAGTGGCCTGCTGGGCAGGGCACTGCAGTTTGATGACTGCAGCTACCTTTTTTCTCTTTGCCATGTTTATCTCCTTACGCGGTCACCCACTGGTGCCGCGCTGGTCATAACGCCTGCCATACGACAGGCTCCCACCTCTGCCACGCAGAGGGAGTAATCATACACAAATGGACTGCGGTTGTAAAAAATCAGAAAACTCTCATATAGCGGTCGAGTCCATAGACCACTATAGAATCTTTTCTACTTGGAAAAAGTCCACCTCAACCGGGGTGGAGCGTCCGAAGATTCCGACGCTGACTCGCATGCGCGATTTTTCTAGGTTAACCTCATCGATAACCCCTGTGAAGGTATCGAAAGGACCTTCGATGATCCGAACCCGCTCCCCTACCTCAAAGGTCTGCTTCGGTTTATAGACCTTCTCAGCTGGCAGATCGCCAGTCTTCTGGAAGATGTTCTTCACCTCAGCATTGGAGAGTGGCTTGGGTTTTACCCGATCATCGGCGGTAACAAACCCGGTGACACCCTGGATTCGCCTGATATGCGAGCACCAGTTCTGCCAGCTGTTATCCGGCAGATCGAGCTCAACGAGGATATATCCAGGGAGAATCTTGCGCTTCACTTCACGGCGCACGCCATCCTTCACCTCGATGACGGTCTCAAAGGGGACCTTCACATCGCTGCAGATGAGGGCGAAGTCCGTATCGGTCTCGCGCATCTTATTGATGATTCGCTCTATTTTTTGTTCGTATCCTGAATAGGTCTGTACAACGTACCAGCCTTTTGCCATGCCGCTACCTTACAGGATAAAGAGTACGCCCTTGAGGAGAAGGAAATCTATCAACCCAAGGAGGATGGCGACTACGACGGTGGAGACAATGACGACCTTAGTGGAAGAGATAACTGCTTCGCGAGAGGGCCAAACCACCTTCTTTAGCTCGAGGCGCGATTCCTTGAAATATCTGAATAGTTTTTTCATATATACTCCTTTCGGACGGACAAGATTGAGAAGCAAACAGGCCAAGAAGGACTCGAACCCTCAACATCTGGTTTTGGAGACCAGCGCTCTACCAATTGGAGCTATTGGCCTAGTTGCTTCTCAATCGCAATCACTTATTTAATGCGTGTCTCACGATGCAAGGTATGCTTGCGATCAAAGGGACAGTACTTATTAAACTCGAGACGACCCTGGATATTCCGGCGGTTCTTCTCGGTTGTATAGTTTCTTCGCAGACACTCGGTGCACTGCAGAGCAATCTTCTCAACAGCACCCTTCTTATCCTTTGCCATAGTATGCTCCTTGGTGGCCGGTTGCCACCGAGCCCCTTGCATAAACAGGGGACAAAAAAAGAGCCCTCGAACGGATTCGAACCGTTGACCCCCACCTTACCATGGTGGTGCTCTGCCGACTGAGCTACAAGGGCGTCGGTCACACGTAAGATTGGGGTTTCGAGTGAATCCCACAGACGTGCAGAAGCAAACTTATCAAAGTGTCCTCTTTTTGTCAATAGATGGCAAGAAAAAGGTAGCCCTGTTGCCCACCTCCTTTGGTTATTATATAGTACGATGATTCTATTTTCTAATTTAGGAAGGAGTTCCTCTATGACACACACTTCGAAAACCCGCTGGGGCCTCACTGCAGAAGACCTTGCGCAGGACTTCGCAGAGCACCTTAAGTATAGTCAGGATGCCGATGTCTACCATCGCACCGATCATGCTCGGTATGCTGCACTCTCTCAGGCGATCAAGGATCGCATTATCCATCAGTGGAACAAGAGCAGAAGGACACAGCGTTCCAGCGAAGCCAAGCGGGTCTACTACCTCAGTCTTGAGTTTCTCATGGGTCGTACCCTCAGTAACAATATCATCAACCTCAACCTCGAAAACGAGGTACGAGAAGCCCTCTCTTCACTCGGCTACACCTTAGAGGAGCTCGTGGAGAAGGAGGCGGACGCTGGGCTCGGCAATGGCGGGCTCGGACGGCTTGCCGCCTGTTTCCTCGACTCGATGGCGACGATGGAGATCCCCGCCTACGGCTACGGGATCCGCTATAACTACGGCATCTTCCGCCAGCAGATTAAAAACGGCTGGCAGGTCGAGCAGCCGGATAACTGGCTCAGCGATGGGAATCCCTGGGAAATCATGCGCCCCTCGATCGTCTATCCGGTGCAGTTCGGCGGTCATGTACAGGTGATCCGTGAGGGTGGCCGCGACCACTTCAAGTGGGTCGGCGGTGAGATCGTAAACGGCATGGCCTACGATACGCCGATCATCGGCTACGGAGGAAAGACCGTGAACACCCTGCGCCTCTGGTCCGCCCAGAGCCCCGAGGAGTTCAACTTCCACGAGTTTAACGACGGCGACTACACCGAAGCGGTGCGCTCGAAGATCAGCGCTGAGAACCTCAGCCAGGTCCTCTACCCCAACGATACCCTCTATATGGGCAAGGAGCTGCGCCTCAAGCAGCAGTACTTCTTTGTCGCCTGTTCGCTGGCGGACATCATCCGTCGCTTCAAGCGCGAAGACCGACCGTGGAGCGAGCTGAGTGAGCACGCAGCAGTGCAGCTCAACGATACCCACCCCTCCTTGGCAATCCCCGAGCTGATGCGGATTCTCGTAGACCTCGAAGGGCTCACCTGGGACGAAGCGTGGAAGATTACCGTCGCCACGATGGGCTACACCAACCATACCCTGATGCCTGAAGCGCTGGAGAAGTGGTCGCTGCCGATGCTCGAGAACCTCTTGCCACGGCACACTCAGATCATCTTTGAGATCAACCATCGCTTCTTGCAGGAGGCGGTCAGCCACTTCCCCCTGCAGCCGCATAAGATCAACAAGATCAGCATCGTGGAAGAGTCCAACCCTAAGAATATCCGCATGGCGAACCTTGCGATCGTCGGCAGCCACTCGACCAACGGTGTTGCAGCGTTGCACTCCGAACTCTTGAAGCGTTCGATGTTCGAGGAGTTCAACGAGATCTTCCCTACCCGCTTTAACAACAAGACCAACGGCATCACCCAGCGAAGGTGGTTGCTCGCTTCCAACCCCGCCTTGTCCTCCTTGATCACCGAGGCGATCGGCGATAGCTGGATTACCGACTTCGAGCGGATCGATGATCTTACCCCCTTTGCCAAGGATGCTGCCTTCTTAGAGCAGTTCGATAAGATCAAAGCGGCAAACAAAGAGCGCACCGCAGCCTTCCTCAAGGCTGATGGGAATCTCATCATCGATCCTGCCTCCTTCTTCGATGTGCATGTGAAGCGGATCCATGAGTATAAGCGACAGCTGCTCAATGTCTTGAACATCCTCTACATCTACAACGACCTGAAGGCAGGTGGTGCAGAGACCAAGACGATGGAGAAGACCACCTTCCTCTTCGGAGGCAAGGCAGCCCCTGGCTACGTCAACGCCAAGCTCATCATCAAGCTGATCAACAACGTCGCCCAGGTCATCAACACCGATACCGAGGTCAACGACCGTATCGCAGTGCACTTCATGCCCAACTACCGAGTCTCGATGGCCGAGGTAGTGATCCCCGCCACCAACCTCAGCCAGCAGATCTCTACCGCAGGCACCGAGGCAAGCGGTACCGGGAACATGAAGTTCATGGCAAACGGAGCGCTTACCATCGGCACGATGGATGGTGCGAACATTGAGATCGCCGAAGAGGTTGGAGCTGAGAATATGTTTATCTTCGGGAAGACCGAAGAGGAGATCGCTGCATTGCGCGCGACCTACAACCCCTTTACCGCAGTCCTCGAGGATCAGCGGATCAAGGAGATGGTCGACCTGCTCTTCAGCGGCTTCTTCAATATCAATGAGCCGAACATCTTTGAGCCGCTG
The DNA here is from genome assembly GCA_035647415.1 of Sphaerochaeta sp. Lineage (GTDB taxonomy): Bacteria > Spirochaetota > Spirochaetia > Sphaerochaetales > Sphaerochaetaceae > Sphaerochaeta. Next base: position 4,046 of record DASRNL010000110.1, read on the forward strand.
CGTCGCTCGCTCTTTGAGGAAGGCGATCGCTACTACCACTTTGCCGACCTGCCCTCCTATGCCGCTGCGCACCGCAAGGCACGCGAGCTGTATGCGACCGATCGTACTCGGTACAACGAGCTGGCAGTCCTCAACATCGCCAAAAGCGGCAAGTTCTCAAGCGACCGCACCATCGGAGAGTACGCCAAGGAGATCTGGAATGTAGACTCCTGCCCGGTTGAGAAGGATCTCAACGGCGACACCGTACTTGCTGACGCTGCAAAGAAATAACTCGTTCGTTCACGCCCTGACATTCTCGGATATCGGGGCGTGACGTATTTTAGTCACTTTTGATACACGCATTTTTCTCTTATCCAAGCACTTGCATCTTTGTATCTTATTTTCCGCATTGTTTATGACATATTCTCGTCATTTGCGGTATATTCCTGCTATATTTCCAGCATGGAAGAGACCTTCTGGGATCGCGTAATCATATTTCTCAGCTCCCCATCGGTCGTCGATTTGGCGGCGATGCTAGGGGTAAAACGTTCCACGCTCTCAGGTTGGATTCACAGCGACCGCCGTCCTCCTATGGACATCCTTCTGAAGATCTCTGATCTCACCGGCGTCTCGATCGCCCAGCTGGAGTATGGGCTCGATTATCTGCAGAGTGAAGAGGATGTTGTCGGAGAGGGCAGCGCCGCCTATCGGCGCGAGATTGTAGCGATAATCGACGAGCTTGACGAAGAGGAGCTGAAGATTCTACGGATGCTCTTGCCCTACCTTAAAACCCCATCGAGAGAAAGAAACGGCTGATATAGGGGGCAGCGATTGCCAACAGTGGTGCGATAAGCATCGCGGGCAGGAAGTTGCCGGTCTTGGTCTTGCGGATGTCCAAGAGATTGAAGCCAATCATCATCAACAACAGCCCACCAACAGCAGCTAACTCGTTGATTCCCGCCTCCCCGAGGATCGGTGCAAAAGTACCACCAGCGAGGGTGAAGAACCCCTGGTAGACTAAGATCACCAGTGCGCTTCCCATCACCCCGATCCCATAGGCTGCGGTGAAGATGATCGCCATCGCCCCGTCCATCACCGCTTTGATCAAAATCAGCTGATACTCACCACTGGTCCCTGCTTGGATCGAGCCGACCACCGCCATTGCACCACTGCAGAAGAGGATCGAGGCGTTGAAAAACCCTAGGGCAAAGTTGCGGGCGCTTTCATCGCTGCTCTTGCTGCCGGCAAGGCGCTTCTCCATCCACGAACCGAGGTTCAAGATCCGCTCTTCAATCGCCAGCGCATACCCTATCCCCCCGCCGATCGCCAGCGAGAAGAGTAGAATCAGGTACGAGTCGGTGGCTAAGGCCATCGAGATGCCGATCACCAGGGTGACCAGACCGCTTGAGGTGAAGACCACCGTACGGTAGGAGTCGGTGAGTCTGCGCTTTACAACCAGCCCGATGAGGGTGCCGATGATGACCAGCAGGGCGTTTATATAGGTGGCAATCATAGTGGGTTCGAGTATAATGAGTTTACTGTGCTGACTCAAGGAGAGATGATGCAGACTATCCTCGTAGCCGCAGGGCTCGCCTCCCGCAGTGGCGGGACGAAGCTACTATTGCCCTACAAGGGTAGACCCATCATCTACCATAGCCTTGCTGCGAGCCTAGAGGCAGGGCTGCCCACCACAGTGGTCACCGGCTTCAAAGCCGAAGAGGTCCAAGAGGCGATCGCCCCCTTGCACTCTGACCTGGTAACAGTAGTCCACAACAGCGAGTATCGCCTCGGTCAAGGCAGCTCAGTGAGAGCTGGAGTGGCGGCTCTAGAGCATCCAAGCTCCTTCTTCATCGCCTTAGCCGATATGCCGACCCTCAAAGCGAAGCACTACCGAGCTCTCACTGCAGCCTTCACTGGCGGAGCCTTGAGGCCCCGTTGCCAGAGCCAAGTAGGCCATCCAGTGTTATTGGAGGCCTCCTTTATCCCAATCATCCTACAACAAAAGGGGGCGTTTCGGATGCAAGAACTCCTTGCACCCTACCCCCTTTCGTACTATGACTCATCCGATGAGGCGTATATCCGTGATGTGGATACCCTCGCCTCTTACCATCGTCTTATCGACTCGTAGCGATCACCTGATCGCCATCCATCGAGAGGGTAATCGTCTCTCCCTCTACAAAGTCACCTGCCAAAAGGTGCACCGAGAGGGTGTCTTCGATCATACGTTGCACCGCTCTGCGGATCGGCCTAGCCCCGTAGAGGGGGTCGTAGCCGACCTCGTAGATCGCGTCGATTACCGCATCATCCCAAGCGAGGGTATAGCCGCGGCTCTTCAAGCGACGGGCAAGATCTGCCAGCTGCAGGCCTACGATCGTGTGGATCTGCCCGCTTCCGAGGCGGTTGAAGACGATGATCTCATCCAAGCGGTTGATGAACTCCGGCTTGAAGGAGGCGTCGATTATCTCGCGCACCAGCGCTTCGCCCTCCTCACGGCTGGTGGCAGCCATCAGCTGTTGGCTGCCGAGGTTGCTGGTCATGATCACCACGGTGTTGGTGAAGTCGACCACCCGACCTTGGCCGTCGGTGAGCCGCCCATCATCGAGCAGCTGTAAGAGGACGTTGAAGACCTCCGGGTGGGCCTTCTCCACCTCGTCGAAGAGGATCACCGAATAGGGCCTGCGGCGCACCACTTCGGTGAGCTGCCCGCCCTGGTCATACCCGACGTACCCCGGGGGCGCTCCGATGAGCCTGCTGACGGAGAACTTCTCCATATACTCGCTCATGTCGATCCGGGTCAACGCTCGCTCATCATCGAAGAGGAAGCGGGCGAGAACCTTGGCCAGCAGGGTCTTACCAACCCCGGTGGGTCCGGCAAAGAGAAAGCTTCCCAAGGGGCGGTTTTCATCCCCGATACCCGCCTTGTTACGCCTGATCGCATGGCTTATCGCTTCGATGGCGGTCTCCTGGCCGATCACTTCTTCTCCAAGAGTCTCCTCAAGGTGCAGGTAGCGTTCGATCTCGCTATCCTGCATCTTCGCTACCGGAACCCCTGTCCAGGAGCTGACGATCCGTGCGATATCATCCTCGCTGACCTCTTCGCGCAGCAGCTGTCTGCCATCGGTTTGCACTTCTTTGAGTTCACGGTCCATCTCCTCAATCCGCAAAAGCAGTTCGGGGATCTGTCCGTGCTTCAGCTGGGCAGCCTTCGCCAGATCGCTCTCGCGCTCAGCGCGCTGCATCTCGATCTTCAGCTGCTCCAACTCCGCCTTGCTCGCCCTGAGTTCGGCGATGAAGGCCCGTTCATTCTCCCACTGCAGGCGCATGCCCCGCTGCTGCTCCTCGAGCTCAGCGAGCTCCTCTTCGATCTTCTGTAGCCGAGCGGTGCTGGCCTTGTCGCTCTCTCGGCTGAGGGCTTGCTTCTCAATATTGAGCTGTAAAATCTTACGCTCGATCTGATCGAGGGCCTCCGGTTGGCTTTCGATCTCCATCTTCAGCTGGCTCGCCGCCTCGTCGACTAGGTCGATCGCCTTATCCGGCAAGAAACGGTTGGTGATGTACCGGCTGCTCAGCGTAGCGGCAGCAACGAGGGCCTCATCCTTGATTCGAACCCCGTGGTGTACCTCATAGCGCTCTTGCAGGCCCCTGAGGATGGCGATAGTCGATTCCACCGAAGGCTCGGTGGTATAGACCGGCTGGAAGCGTCGTTCCAACGCCTTGTCGGTTTCGATGTACTTGCGATACTCATCGAGGGTCGTCGCTCCGATGGTCCGCAGCTCCCCACGTGAGAGCGCTGGCTTGATGAGGTTCGAAGCGTCGGTCGACCCCTCAGCTGCTCCCGCTCCTACGATGGTGTGTAGCTCGTCGATGAAGAGGATGATCTGGCCATCGCTGGTTGTGACCTCTTTGATTACCGCCTTCAGTCGCTCCTCAAACTCACCGCGGAACTTCGCCCCGGCTACCAATGAGCCGATATCCAAGCTCAGCAGGCGCTTGTTCTTCAGCGACTCAGGGACATCCCCACTGGCCATCCGCTGGGCGAGGCCTTCGACGATCGCAGTCTTTCCTACCCCAGGTTCTCCGATAAGCACCGGGTTGTTCTTGGTTCGGCGGCTGAGGACCTGCATCACCCGACGGATCTCCTCATCTCGACCGATGACCGGATCGAGCTTCGCCTGGCGAGCCATCTGGGTCATATCCTTACAGTACTTCTCCAGGGCCTCATACTGGCTCTCTGGATCCTCGGTGGTGATTGTCTGGTTCCCTCGGATCGCCATCAGCGCTTGCATCGCGCTATCGCGCGTCATCCCGAGGTTCTTGAGTTCGCTGCTCAGCGTACACGCATCATCGATGAGGGCAAGCAGAAAGTGCTCCCCGCTGAGATACTGGTCCTTGAACTCGGAGGCGACGGCGTTGGCCGCATAGAGCTGGCGCCCGAGCTGGGCGCTGAGGGAGCGCTTCACCGCTCCTCCATAGGCTTTGGGGAGGCGGTCGAGCAGCGCCTCGAGCTTCTCTACCACCTTCGCCGGGGCGATGCCAACCCGCTCAAAAAGAGGCACCAAGACCCCATCCTGCTGGTTGAGCAGCGCGTAGAGCAGGTGCTCACTGCTGATCTCAGCATTCCCGTGGGTGTTAGCAAGCATATCGGCATCCCCGATCGCTTGGCGGAGTTTTATTGTCATTTTATCGCTATTCATATTTCCTCCTGTAGCTGGCACAGCAGGCTGTTCTGTACATACTGAATATACTCAAGAGAAGTGAGAATCGACTAGGCTTTTAGGCAGTTGAGGTAGGTGGTCAATAGATCGCGTGAGAGCTGCATATCGTAGGTATCCAGGAAGGCTACCTGCAGGCATGCGGACTCAAGCATCAGCATCAGGTGCTCGGAAACTTGGTCAGGATCACACTCGCGGATCTCCTGTTCCTGCACTCCTGCGCGCAAGAGGCGCTTGAAGAGGATGGCAAGCTTGGCGGTGCGCCGAAGGACAATCTGGCTAAAATCCTTGCCCTCCCGCTTCATCTGCAGCATCACATCGACGAGGTTGGTGAGTTCACCCTCACTCTTGCTCGCCGTATCAAGGACATCCTGGCAGATGTAGTTGAGACGCTCCAGATACCCCTTGCCGGTGGACCAGGCAACCGAAGCGTACTTGGTGAACATCCTCCCGGTGACGAGTTTCACCGCGTAGTAGTAGATATCTTCTTTGTTGCGAAAGTACTGGTAGATCGTCGGGCGGGAGATACCGCACTCTGCGGCGATCAAAGAGAGGTTCGCATCCCGATACCCCTCTTTTGCAAAGACCGCTAAAGCAGTATGTAAGATCCGCTCTTTTCTTGCCTCATGATCTACCTTTTTGGGCATGCACTACTCCTGTCCTCTTGGTTGACTACACTATACCATCAAACTGTAATAAACACTAGAATCTTTCATTGCTCTTGTAAAGCGAGAAACCCCGCAAAAGCGGGGTATCTCAGTACAGAACGGCACTGCCGTTACTTAATCTTTACTTCGATCGCTTTTGGTTTCACCACTTCCTTCTTCGGAAGGGTAAGGATCAAGAGTCCGTTCATAAACTCACCCTCAATCTTGTCCTCATCGACGTCCTCCGGCAGGGTAAAGGAACGCTCGAAGCACTGGTAGCACCGCTCGTTGATCAACGCTTTTTCGCTCTCTTCGACCGAGCTCTCCTTGGTGGAGCTGATCGTAAGCACATGCTTCTCAACCTGTACCTTCACTTCTTCCTGCTTGTATCCAGGAAGTTCAGCCTCGAGGATGTACGCCTTCTCCCCTTCGGTAATATCAACAGCGGGGAAACGAGTGGAAACTCTGCTCCAATCCCGCAGCATGCTATCAAAGAGGGAGGTCGTGGGTAATCCTACATTTCTTCGTGTAATGTATTTCATTGTAATACCTCCAATATGCTCTTACACATTTTTATATCTTCACCACTTATAATGCAACAAGCGTGCCAAGATATAAGAAAAGCAAGCAATTTCTTGTATTGAAAGACATTGCTTGCTTCTTTCTTTGTCTTGATATCGGAGGAACTTTCAAAACCCTGTCCCACTTTTGCCCAGTGAAAGAATCCCTGCTGCCTAGCGTGTCATTATGATACGCCTGGGCTCTTTTGGCTCACTTTGCTGGGTAGCTTTGGCACATCAGCCGGTGATTCCCGTCAACGTGGCCACAAGAATCGCCTTGATCGTGTGCATTCTGTTCTCCGCTTGATCGAAGACCACCGAGTGTGGGCCGCGGAAGACCGCATCGCTCACCTCCAAGGCAGTGAGGCCGAACTTCGGCCCGAGTTCGCTCATCATCTCAGTCTTCAGGTCATGGAAGGCCGGCAAGCAGTGTTCAAAGAGCACCTGGGGGTTACCGCTGGCTGCAAGCAGCTCCTCGGTGACTTGGTAGTCGCGCAGCAGGGCGATCCGCTCTTCTGCCTGCTCCTCCTCGCCCATCGAGAACCAGACATCGGTGTAGATGACATCGGTGCCTTGAACGGCTTCATACGGATCGGCAGTCACCCAGAATTGTGCCCGCCTGCTGTGGGCAAACTCCAACATCGCATCCGAGGGAAAGAGCTCCTTGGGGGTGGCAACTCGGTACTCATAGCCGAGCTGCGCTGCCCCGATCAACAGGGCGTTGCTGACATTGTTTCTCCCATCGCCTACATAGGTGATAATCAACTCATCAGCTGCCTTGCCTGAGTGCTCGACTGCGGTAAGCACATCGGCGAGGACCTGGGTGGGATGATCATCATCGGTAAGCCCATTGTAGACGGGCACACCGCTGTGTTCGGCGAGCTCCTCGATAATAGATTGGGCAAAGCCACGGTACTCGATCCCGTCGTAGAGCCGTCCGAGGACCTTCGCAGTATCCTCAACCGACTCCTTGATCCCCATCTGGCTGTTCGTCAAAAAGGTGACGTTCGCCCCCTCATCGTAGGCAGCGACCTCAAAGGAGCAGCGGGTACGGGTGGAGCTCTTATCAAAGAGCAGGACGATACTCTTGCCATCGAGAAGTTTGCCGGTGAGCGCTTCGCTCACCTCCTCTCCCCGCTTCTTGCGCTTCAGTTCTGCAGCGAGATCCAAGAAGGTGAGGATCTCCTCTTTGGTATACTCGGTGAGGGAGAGAAAACTCCGTCCTTTCATCTTCCTAGCTCCTTCTTATACATACTGCCTCCCAGTTCATCACCGGGAGGCAGCATTTCATAGCTTCAGTTCAGTTCCCTTACTCGGTAACCAATACTACCTCTCCGTTGACGTAGTGCTCTGCGACGTAGGCGCGGATCTTCTCTCCACGCAGGGCGGCCACCAGTGCGACAATTGCAGCGTCATTCTCCCGTCCTGCCTTTACGGCGATGACGTTCACGTACGGGCTATCGGCACCTTCGACGAGCAGTCCATCGCGGGTTGCGACCAACCCTGCGGGGATGGCGTAGTTACCGTTGATGATCGCAGCATCGACGTCCCCGAGAACCCGTGGCAGGCTCGCTGCTTCAATCTCACGGAACTTGAGGTTCTTGGGGTTGGAGACGATATCCATCGGAGTCGCCTCAAGACCTGCGTTTGCACCGAGGCGGATCAGATCTGCGCTTTGGAGCAAGAGCAGTGCACGCCCTTCGTTGGTCGGGTCGTTGGGAATAGCGATTGTCGCTCCAGAAGGGATCGCCTCGAGGCTCTTGTACTTGCGTGAGTAGAGAGCAAACGGCTCAACGTGGACACCACCGGCGTTCACCAGGTCGTAGCCACGCTCACGGCTGAAGGACTCAAGGTAGGGGATGTGCTGGAAGAAGTTTGCATCAAGCTCTTCGCTCTGCAGCGCTTCGTTGGGGGTCACATAGTCGGTGAACTCCTGTACTACGAGGGTATAGCCCTGTGCAGCGAGCTCATCAACGACGAGGTTGAGGAAGGCTGCATGGGGCTCAGGGGTTGCTCCCACAACGATCTTGGAGGCGTCAGCCTCTTTAGCACCTGCTGCAAAGAGCGACAGGCTTACGAGGATAGCAATGGCGGTAAGTAGAATTCTTTTCTTCATATTAGTCTCCTGTTCTGAAAGGATTCAGGTATAGTAGGTAAATTTGTGTTATCGACGTGCAATAAGCTTTGCACTGATAGCGTTGCCTATCACCTGGATGATCTCAACGAGGACCAGGATGATAATAACAGCAACAAGCATGATATCTCCGCGGAAGCGCTGGTAACCGTAGCGGATTGCCAAGTCCCCTAACCCCCCTCCTCCGATCGCTCCGGCCATCGCCGAGTACCCGATGAGGTTGATAATCGTCAGCGTTACCCCACTGACGAGGGATGGCATCGCTTCAGGAATCAACACCTTCACGATGATCTGCATATTGGTGGAACCCATGGCGCGGGCGGCCTGAACGACCCCCGGATCCACCTCCTTCAATGCGGTCTCGATCACTCGAGCCACAAACGGTGCCGCCGCGATAGAGAGGGGCACGATCGTTGCTGTCGTTCCGATGCTCGTCCCGATCAAGAGTCGGGAGAGAGGAAAGAGCAGAATCATTAGAATAATAAAGGGGAAGGAACGCAGAACGTTCACTATCCGTCCTAGTACATTGTTTAAGGCAGGCATGGGAATGATGCCCCCCTGCTCCTCAGCTGAGGTGATTGTCAAAAGGATCCCCACCGGCAGCCCGAGGATCAGGCTGAAGATCGTGGAGAAGAGGACCATCGAGAGGGTCTGCAGAGTTGAGTCAAAGATAAGCTTCCATACCATCGCGGTCATCGCACTTCCTCCTCGACGAGCACACCGATCTCCTCTAAGGCGGCGATCGCTTCCTTGCGCTTCTCTTCGCTGCCTGAGATGTCGACGATCATCGTACCGATCTCCACATCCCCGACCTTCTGCACCCCTCCGGCTCGGATATTAAAGTCCACCCCTACCTTTCGACTGACGCCGCTTAAGATTGGCTGGTCGGTGGTGGTGCCACGGAAGCGCAGGGTATACGCTCCACGTTTCTTCGACCACTGGACCATCTGTCCATTCTCTGTTGGCGCTTCATCGACGCCGACAAGGTGGGTTAAGAAGTCCTTGGTGACAGTGCTCTTGGG
>DASRNL010000111.1:0-9284 GCA_035647415.1 Sphaerochaeta sp.
TTAACACACAGTATAGCAGAAGGCTGTGGGACAATTGTTTCAGCACCAGAATAACCCGTGCAGTTTATCTTACCGCGCGCGAAAATAAATTCGGTGTTCCCTGCAGGGTTAAACAATATGCTGTGACCCCTGAATTTGAAGATTCGTGGATTTAGTATTACAGTAGTCATAACTATAACTACAGTATGCATTACCGCATGCAAAAGAGGTCACATCATATTGTTTACACCAACTATACGGATTCAATCCACTAATTTGATTTCGGGAGGACAACCATCCATAGAATGCTCCTACGTATAAATAGTCCTAATATTAGTTGGGTTCTTTGATGTGTTATTCTTAGGGGCAGAAAGGGCGACATAATACTTAAGCCTTTGAGCTTCGAGAGGAGTCTGCCCCCCTGTCCCTAAAACCCCTATAGGTTGATTAAGCCATCGAGCTTGCGTCAAACGGGAGATTGAGTTTGGGACACGTCTTTTAACCCCGTCAAAGGAGGTTCTGAAATGAAGACCGCCATCGGTATCGACATTTCGCAATCGAGCTCCTCGTTTCACCTGTTGGGCGACGGAGAATCCAGAGACCACAGTGGCTCTTTTACCATGAGTCGCAGTGGGTTTGAGCAGTTGCTCAAGTGTGTCAGTCATGTCCAAGATCCCGTCTTCTTCATGGAGTCCACCGGTCGCTACCACATCACGTTGGCCCACTTTCTCTTGCAGGAAGGACACAAGCCAGCTATCGTAAACCCAGTGCTGGTCAAGCAGTTTAGCAAGGCCAACACGCTGAGGAAGACGAAAACTGACAAGATTGATGCCCAGCTGATTGCTCGCTATGGCCAGCAGGCGCCAAAGGAGATACAAGCTAACACAAGAGCTATGGATGACCAGAGACTGAGTATTGCACGAAGACGAGAACAAGTCGCCGAACAAGTTGCTACGGCGAAGACTCAATTGAAGGCAGACCTCACTGTTGCATGGCCTGAAATCCTTGTGCATGATGTATTTACTAAGGGAATGCTTCGCCTGCTCGTCCAATATCCCTGTGCGCAAGCAATTGTTGAAGCAAGCGATGAGCAGCTGGTTCAAGCGCTGACTCCCACCCGAGGTAGGGGCCTTAGTCTTACTGCTGCTACCTTGCGAAGCTTGGCAGAAGAGTCCATCGGAGTTCCCACCTACGGGCCGCTTGTCTCCGACAGTGCACAGAGTTTGCTCTTCCTCAATCAGAAGCTCGAGCAACTTACTGAAACCTTGGTAGCACTGGTGCGAGAGACTCAGGACTTGGAGATGCAGATTATCACCAGTGTCCCTGGTATCGGAGAGATTACCGCAGCACACTTCCTCGCTGAGATTGGATCCATCGACCGCTTCGAGCGGTACCAGAATCTCATCGCATTCAGTGGTACAGATCCTAGTACTTATGAGTCGGGCACCATCTATAAACGAGGGAAAATCACCAAACGGGGTAACGCTAGCTTGCGCAAGTACCTCTTTCTTATGGCAACAGGAGTCAACTTGCATAATCCCTATTTCAAAGCCTACTACGACAAAAAGCGAGCAGAGGGATTCCCCCATCGAAAGGCGATGGTTGCTCAAATGAATAAGATTCTCAAGACACTTTTCGCCATGCTTAAGAAGCAGGAGATGTTTATTGTGCCGAATTGAAAATTTGATCATTCTTTATAGTTGCCGAATTGAAAATTTAATCATTCTTTATAGTTGACTCCTCTCGGGATACCGGTCTCGATTGCATACCTTCGATAAGATCCATCATTGTTTACGAACTCATCTGCTTTTTTGGTGATTGAGTTTTTCGCTCGCTTGTTAGCTTCTATTAATCATTAGCGATTACTCCAGAGAGATAGTTTTACCTAAAGTTTAACAAACCAAAGTTTTCGCAGTAAATGAGATTTATAGAGCGCTTACGACTGCAAAAGCACACCCCCCGCTATGAGAGGCATTCGCTGGCATTAGGACATAAAAAACCGCTGCCTGAACGACAGCGGCTTCGCCTTAAACGGCGTTGGGTGAAAAGCTCATGGTGAGGGCTTGTACCTCCTCGTTACTCGCTCTTCTTTTTTTTGCCACCCTTGGTGTCAGCGGTCTTTTCAACCAGCTCAAGGATGACCATCTCGGCGGCATCGCCGGGGCGCATGCCGGTCTTTAGGATACGGGTATACCCGCCATTCCGCTCGGCAAACATCGGTGCGATCTCTGTGAAGAGCTTTGCAGCGATAGCCTTATCGGAGATGTCTCGGGCGATGAGACGGCGGTTAGCCACCGTGTCAGTCTTCGCTCGGGTGATCATCTTCTCAGCCATCCTGCGGACTTCAAGAGCCTTAGCCTTGGTAGTCTCAATCCGCTCGTAGCGGAAGAGACTGGTCACCATATTGCGCTTCATCGCCTTGCGATGAGCGCTGGTCCTGCTCAGTGGATTGAATCCAATTCTATGCTTCATTCTCTACTTCCTTGTTCTCGGATACAGAAAGTGCGGCTTTAAGGACACTGTAATCGGTCATGCCGAGGCTGAGGTTCCACTCTTTGAGCTTCTCCTTAATCTCCTGCAGGCTCTTCTTACCGAAGTTTCGTGTCTTCGCAATCTCCTCTTCACTCTTTCTTGTCAAATCGCCAATGGTGCGGATGTTCGCATTCTTCAAGCAGTTGCTGGAACGAACCGTCAGCTCGAGCTCCTCAACGGAGGTATCGAGAATCTTACGGATGCGCTCCTCTTCCTCATCGACCTCTTCGTGGTCATTGATCAATGACTCATCGAAGTTGATGAAGATTTGGAAGTACTCTTTCGCGATCTTTGCCGCTTCAGCGAGAGCATTCTGCGGGAGGATCGTGCCATTGGTATAGATCTCAAGGATCAGCTTGTCGTAGTCGCTTCGGTACCCAACCCGGGTGGGTTCGGTGGTGTAGCGCACTCGCTCGATCGGACTGAAGTTTGCATCGAGGGGGATCGTTCCAATCTCTTCAATATACTTCTCGTTAATCTCGCTGGGGATATAGCCACGACCGAGGTCGATCTGGACCTCAATCTCTAGGTTGGCATCATCCATCATCGTCAGGACCACCTGGTCCTTGTTGATGATCTCAACCTGATCGCGCTCAAAGCTTTCGCCGGTGAGGACACCGGGGCCCTTGCACTCGATCAAGAGGTTGGTTCCCTCTACATCCACAGGCATCTCAATCTGCAGCTTCTTCAAGTTTGCCACAACATCGCTGATATCCTCGCGGACACCAGGGAGCTGCTCATACTCACTGCTGATCATATGAGGTACACCATCTTCGTTGAAGGTGGTGAACTTCACTGCAGTAACCGCATACCCTTGGATTGAAGAGAGCAACACCCGGCGCAGCGTATTGCCGATGGTGGTTCCAAAGCCTCGCTCAAATGGGTAGGCGATGAATTTTCCATAGTTCGGCTCCACTTCGCTGTGTTCAAAGGTTATCCCTTTGGGTATTTTAAAGCCCTTCAATAGGTTTTTACGTGCCATGGTTACTCCTTATCTGGAATACAACTCTACGATCAGCTGCTCGTTAATCTGTTCGAGCTCGGTGACCTCATTTCTCCTCGGTACTGCTACGAAGGTTCCCTTCATCGCATCGACATCAAGGGTGAGCCAGGGGCTGACTCCACTCTTGGTGTACTCCTTGAGGTTTTCTTTGATGATTAACATCTTCTTTCCACGCGGTCCAACGGCGACTTCATCGCCCGGGCGGAGCCGGTAGGAGGGGATATCAACCCGCTTACCATTGACGAAGATGTGTCCGTGGTTGACCAGCTGGGACGCCTGTGCGCGGCTAGCGGCGAAGTGGAGTCGGTAGACGACGTTGTCCAATCGCTGCTCCAAGAGCATGATGAAGTTTTCACCAGTCTTTCCTGGAATCCGTGCTGCTTCGTTAAAGGTGAGCTTAAACTGCTTCTCCAGCATACCGTAGGTACGCTTGAGCTTCTGCTTCTCTCTGAGCTGCAGGCCATAGTTGGTCGGCTTGCGGCTTCTGGCCCGTGGATCCTTACCGGGGGTTCCGGTGGTCTTGGGGTCGTTCATCGGGCACTTGCTCGAGAGACAGCGCTCGCCTTTGAGGAACAACTTGGTTCGCTCAGCTCTACAATATCTGCATTTTGGTCCTGTATATCTTGCCATTGTCTGCTATCTCCTCATCAGACTCTTCTACTCTTTCGAGGTCTGCATCCATTGTGGGGAATCGGGGTAATGTCGCGGATCGAACGAACCTTCAACCCGAGCACACCCAGCGTCCGGATGGCGCTTTCGCGGCCGACGCCCGGTCCTTTCACATATACGTGTACTTCCTGCAGTCCGCTATCCATCGCAGCGCGAGCCGCCTTCTCAGCGGTCGTCTGTGCTGCATATGGGGTGGACTTCTTTGCACCGCGGAAGCCAAGTCCGCCAGCGCTCGCCCATGACACCGCATTGCCGTTTAGGTCAGTCACGGTGACGATGGTATTGTTGAAGGTCGCCTGGATATAGACATTACCTTCGTAGACAGTCTTCTTGACTCGTCGTCTTGTTCTTGCTTTTGCCTTTGCCATACTGTCAGCGCTCCTTATTTCTTCTTACCAGCTACGGTCTTCTTTCTTCCCTTACGAGTACGGGCGTTTGTCTTCGTCCGCTGCCCTCGTACCGGAAGGCTCCTGCGGTGACGTAGGCCGCGGTAGCAGCCAATGTCCATAAGGCGCTTAATATTTAGGGCGACCTCTGTGCGGAGGGTTCCCTCAGTCTTATACTCCTCTTCGATGACGCGACGAAGGGTCGCCAGCTCCTCGGAGGAGAGCGTGTTTAACTTTGCATCGGGATCGATCTCTGTCTTCTCACAGATCTCTTGTGCCGAGTGCCTTCCAATTCCGTAGATATAGGTCAAGGAGATCTTTACCGCCTTATTCGGCAAATCTACACCTGCAATTCTTGCCATCAATGGCCTCCTGAATTTCGCTTATCGGTTCGCGGGCTTTCGCAGAACCCCATCACCGTTGTCTCTGCTTATGCTTGGGGTTCTCACAGATGATCCGGACCACCCCTTTTCGCCTCACAATCTTGCACTTGTCACAAATAGGTTTGACACTTGCTCTTACTTTCATGTCCTGTCTCCATTCTTATATATGCTTTGACTTCTTCTTACCGAGGCTAAATCCATCGTAGTGGTGCATCTTCATTATGCCCTCAATCTGCCGCATCGTATCGAGATCGACACCGACGAGGATCAGCAGTGACGTACCTCCGAAGAGCATCGCAACCGCCGAGGGGAAGTTGAAGAACTTCTGCACCAAGGTTGGAATCAGAGCGATGAATGCCAGGAAGATCGAGCCGGGCAGGACGATCCGGTTGAGAACACGGGAGAGGTACTCCTCGAGCTTCTCACTGCGGATACCGGGCACTGAGCCTCCGTTTTCACGGATCTGCTTAGCCATCTCGACTGGGTTCATCGACACCTGCGTGTAGAAGAACGAAAAAGCGATGATCAACAGGGCGTAGATAATCAGATAGGGGGCACCCTGCGGATTCAACCAGTTCGCGAAGGTGGCGAGCCACCTTACCTCAGGTCCTAGAGCCGTTGCAATCTGCAGCGGGAAGGAGAGCAGTGCACTGGAGAAGATCACCGGAATAACGCCGGAGGGGTTGACCTTGATGGGGATGTAGGTCGACTGTGCACCGTACATCTTTCGGCCGACTACCCGCTTGGCGTAGTTCACCGGAATCTTCCGTACTCCCTGCTCTTCGTAGACTACCAGCGCTACGACGACTAGGAACATTACAAATACTACCAACACGACGATCGGGTTCAAAAGACCGCTTGCGATGCTCTGGAAGAGCACGCTGAACGCCTGTGGGAATCTTGCTACAATACCGGCGAAGATCAAGAGGCTGATGCCGTTTCCGACACCCCACTCGGTGATCTTATTACCGATCCATACCAGAAGCATTGACCCGGTAGTTACGCTCATCATGGCAATCAAGGTAAAGGATACCTTGCCTATCGTCATGACCCCTGGGATCGAGTTCGCGTAGATTGTCACCACGTACGACTGAATCAAACAGACTACAATCGTGCCGAGGCGGGTGTACTGCTGGATCTTCTTATGCCCGGAAGGCTCCATCGCGAGCTTCTTCAAGGTGGGGATGACCAACATCAACAGCTGCAGGATAATCTGCGTGCTGATGTAGGGCATCACCCCGAGCATAAAGAGGGAGAAGTTTGAGAACGCTCCCCCACTGAAGAGGTTCAAGTACTCAGTCAGCCCAACGTGGGCGTTGGAGCTCTGTGAGAGGAAGAACCGTTTCAGCACCACCGGATCGATGCCAGGAATAGGAATCACCGCACCGACTCTGGTCAGTACCAGCAATCCGAGGGTGATGAAGATCTTCTTGCGAAGACTCTTGATTCGATACATCTCAACTAAGGTGTTTGCCATGCCGCCCTTCTTTCTTACTTGATTTCGCCACCCGCAGCCTTGATCGTTTCGATCGCGCTTGCGGAAACCTTCACACCGTCGATAACTACCTTCTTGGTCAGCTCCCCATTGTTGAGGATCTTCGCCTGAGCTTTGACGCCCTTGACCAGACCCATCTCTTTGAGGGTGTCATTGGTGACCAGGTCCCCGTCTGCAAAGACGCGGGAGATATCATCGAGAGAGACGACAGAGTAGACAACCTTAAACTTGCCGTTGTTGAAGCCTCTGCGGGCAACACGGCGATAGAGAGGCATCTGTCCACCCTCAAAGCCGGGGCGGGTTCCGCCGCCGGAGCGGGAGTTCTGTCCGCCATGTCCTCGACCGCTGGTGCGGCCTTTCTTCGCCACACCCCGACCGAGAATCGTCTTCTTTTTATTGGCACCCTTTGGTGCTTTTAACATACCCATCTTATAACTCCTCGACTTTCACCAGGTGAGAGACGGTCCGCACCATCCCGAGGATGGGGTCGGTCGCCTCATGTACTACGGAGCTCGAAATTCTCCCCAGTCCAAGGGCCTTTACAGTCCTTCGCTGTGCCGGAAGGGTTCCGGCAACGCTGCGAACGAGGGTAACTTTTATCTTCTTCGCTTTAGCCATTCTCTTACCCCCACATCTCGTTTAGGGATTTTCCCCGATTCTTTGCAACTTCCTTCGCATCGAAGAGGTTTTCAAGGCCATTGAATGCAGCCTTTACGATGTTGATCGCATTCTTCGATCCAAGGTTTTTGGTCAAAATATCGTTGATGCCACACGCCTCACAGACTGCACGGACCGGACCACCTGCGATGACTCCGGTTCCTGGGACTGCGGGCTTGAGCATGACACGGGCACTCTTAAATTCGCCGATAATCTCGTGGGGGATACTCTCACGCTTCATCGGGACTTCAATCATATTGGTCTTCGCTCGCTCGACCGCCTTGCGGATCGCCTCGGCGACGTCATTCGCCTTACCGAAGCCATAGCCGACCTTGCCCTTCTGATCGCCTACGACGACCAGGGCGCTGAATGAGAACCGTCGACCACCCTTTACGACCTTAGCGACGCGGTTGAGCTTTACCAGCTTTTCGACGTAGCCATCGTCTCGATCACGATTACGATCACGGTTGCCTCTGCGGTTTCTATCTCTTTCTCTCGGTTTATCCACACTATCCCCCTAGAACTTCACACCGGCTTTGCGGGCGCCTTCGGCGATGCCTTTGACGATTCCGTGATAGAGTCGACCGTTTCGGTCGAAGACACAGCTATCGATCTTCTGTTCGAGCATGCGCTTCCCTACAACTTCACCAAGCTTCTCTGCATCGGCTACGTTATTCTTCAAATCCTTGAGCTCGCTCTCCATCGTACTGGCGCTCACCAAGGTGTGCCCGGCATTGTCATCGACCACCTGCACATACATGTGTGCATTGGAGCGATAGACGCTCATCCTCGGTCGCTCAGCGGTGCCGAAGATGCTTTTTCGGATATGGAACTTGCGGCGAGCAAGTCGTTTATTTTTACCACGTATTCTACTACTCATCTCAATCCTACCTTACGCTCCAGCAGCAGCTGATTTACCAGCCTTGCGACGAATGACTTCATCCTCATAGCGAATACCCTTGCCCTTATAGGGTTCAGGCTTGCGCAGTGCGCGAATCTCGGCAGCGGTCTGTCCGACGAGCTGCTTATCGATTCCACTGATGACAATCTTCGTTGGAGTCTCAACGGTGATGGAGATTCCCTGAGGAACGACCACATCGATCGACTGGGCAAAGCCAAGGTTCAGCGAGAGGATATTATCCTTCAGGTCTGCCCGAAAGCCTACTCCATTGATAATCAAGGTCTTGGAGAATCCACGGGAGACACCTTCGACCATATTGAAGACGAGCTGGCGATAGAGACCCTGGTAGGCGTACGCCTGCTTGGACTCTTCGGTTACAGCAACGTTGATCACATCCGGTTCGATCTTCAGCGAGATCTCATCGAGGGATTTGCAGGAGAGTGCGCCCTTGGGGCCCTCTACCTGGATCAGGCCATCTTTGACAGCGACCTTCACTCCCTCTGGTACTGTGATCGGCATTTTTCCAATTCTGGACATCTTATACCACCTTACCAAATTGAGCAGATCAGTTCGCCACCGACCTTGTTCTCAGTAGCCTTCTTCCCGGTGATAACACCTGCGGAGGTGGAGACTACCACAATCCCATGCCCGTTAAAGATACGGGGCATATCCCGATACCCGGTGTAGACCCTCGCCCAGGGGTGGAGATCCGCTGCAGGTCGTGCAGCACCGGATTTTCATTCTCATCGTACTTTAGGAAGATACGGATATACGGAATACCGTCTTTGGTAACCTTCTTAAAGTTCTTGATGAACCCCTCGTTCTTCAGGATCTTGACGATCTGAAGCTTCATCTTCGAGGTGGAAACATCTACTTTCTCATGCCTGGCTCTATTGGCATTCCTGATTTTAGTCAGCATATCAGCAACTGGATCACTTACAGCCATGTTTCTCTCCTACCAACTGGATTTGGTAACACCAGGAATCTGGCCTTCACTCGCCAACTTGCGGAAGCAGATCCGGCACATTTCGAACTTGCGCATATAGCCTCGAGGTCGTCCACAGACCCGACAGCGGTTGACGCGTCTGGTGCTGAACTTGGGTTCCCTATTGGCTTTCACTATCATTGATTTCTTTGCCATACAACCACCCTTATTTGGCGAAGGGCATGCCAAGCTTCTCGAGCAGTGCATAGCCTTCTTCATCGGTGCGAGCAGTGGTGACAATGGCCACGTTGAGGCCGCTGACACGCTCGATCTTGTCGAAGTTAATCTCAGGGA
>DASRNL010000112.1:0-2315 GCA_035647415.1 Sphaerochaeta sp.
CTATACCCGAGGTTCCGTACTATCACCTGCAGGTACGGGATAATCACCGCATGGATAGTAAAGAAAAAGAAGAAGGAACCATAGAGTGTGACCATGGCAGCATTGTAGAAGTTTTCCGCTAGAGCGACAAGCTCATTTGGCCGTTACGCTTTGCTTCCCTTGCGTGTGCTGACTAAGAGCCCTGAGAGGGTGAGCGCTGTACCGATCGCCTCGATGATACCAAAAGGCTCACCGCCGAAGGTGGTGGCAAAGATGATCGTGATAATCGGGCTGAGGTAGAGGTAGAAAGTGGTCTTCACCGGTCCGATGCTCTTCAGTCCGTAGTTCCACAGCGCAAAGCACAACGCCGAAGCTGCTAAGCCTAAGAAGAGCAGCGGGCCGAGGACCTGTGGCTGTACAACCACCTGCAGCGGCAAGCCCTGTCCACTAGCCAAGAGGGCAACCGTATGGCCGATAAGGCCCCAGAAGAACATCGTCCGTGTCAACGCGAGGTTGGAGTAGCCACGCTGGCTGACTAAGCGGGTAGTCGTCGTATAGAGGGCCCAGATAGTGATCGCCAACAGTGCCAGAAGATCGCCCTTCGGGTTGAAGGTAAGTGCTCCTGCATCGGAGACGGTGAGCAGCACAATGCCGCTCATCGAGAGGACTAGGCCGATGAAATAAAAGCGGTGCAGCTGCTCTTTGAGGAAGATGCGACTTGCGAGCATCGTGGTAAAAGGCGCTGCAGCTACGATCACCCCGACGTTGGTCGCGCTGGTGTAGAGCAAGGCGGTGTTTTCAAGGAAATAGTAGGCGAAAATCCCAAAGAAGCCGGCTAAGGCGACAAGCAATCGGTCGCTTTTCTGGGTATACGCCAAAGGCTTGGCGGCGAGGATGGTGAGGACCAGCAGGCCAAGAAACGAACGGATGACAAGGATCTGACTGGGAGTCAGGTACACAAGCAAACCTTTGGTAAAGACATAGGTGATCGCCCAGATGGTGATCGCAGTGAGAGTCGCTATATGGCCGCTAAGGCGCGAGGGTTGTCGAGGGTGCATAGCGGGATTCTATAGAGATTTTCCCATCTGGGCAATTAGATGGTATACTAGAGTCAAAAGGAGGCGCCTATGCGGACCTATCGAAAGGAGTTGTCATTTCACCTCAAAACCCGACGTGGCCTGATCAACATCACCGAGAGCGTACAAGAGGCGGTCACCGAAAGCGGTGTGCAGGAGGGACTCGTGTTAGTCAACGCGATGCACATCTCAGCGAGTGTCTTCATCAATGCGGTGGAGAAAGGATTGCACGCAGACTTCGAAACATGGCTCGAAGGGCTCGCCCCTGAGCTGCCCTACGAGCGGTATCAGCACAACACCGAAGAGGAGAAGAACGCTGATGCACATCTGAAACGCTCGATTATGGGCAGAGAGGCGGTCATCGCTATCACGAAAGGCAAGCTCGACTTCGGCACCTGGGAACAGCTCTTCTACTACGAGTTTGATGGGATGCGGGATAAGCGAGTGCTGATTAAGATTATCGGAATCTAGCTCACTCTGCTTTTTTGAGCACCTCTCTCCTATAGGCCTTTAGGCCTGCATCCAAGCAGGCTAAGGCCTCTTTGAGGTCCTCTTCCTTGAGCACGTATGCCATCCGCACCTGCTTGCGCCCGATCTTCGGGGTGATGTAGAAGTGTTCACAGGGGGCGACCATCACGGTCTTTCCCTCGAGGTTGAAGTCGTTGAGCATATAGATTGCAAAGCGTTCAGCATCATCGACCGGCAGCTCCACCACCAGGTAAAAAGCACCGATCGGAGTGGAACAGACAACCCCATCGATCTGCTGTAAGCCCTCGACGATCACATCCCGACGCCTTTGGTACTCATCCCGCACCTCAAGCAGGTAGCTATCGTCGGTAGCCAGCGCCGCATGGGCGGCGACCTGCTCGATCTCCGGGGGACAGAGCCGAGCTTGCGAGAGCTTATAGGCGTTAGCGATCACCTCCTTGTTACGACTGACAAACGCCCCTACCCGTGCTCCGCACATCGAGTACCGCTTCGAAAAGCTATCAAGACAGACGACATATTCGGCGTACTCAGGGAAGCTGAGCGCTGACACAAAGGTGTGTCCGTCGTAGCAGAACTCCCGGTAGACTTCATCGGAGACGAGGAAGAGATCATGCTTTTTGCAGAGTTCTAAGAGAAAGAGCAGCTCAGCTTCACTGTAGATATATCCGGTGGGGTTGTTAGGGCTACAGATGAGGATCGCCTTCGTCTTTTCGGTGATCGCAGCTTCGAACGCCTCAATAGGAGGCAGGGCGAAGTTATCCTCCATCCGGC
>DASRNL010000113.1:0-5692 GCA_035647415.1 Sphaerochaeta sp.
GGGGAGGTTATAGCGTTTGGTGAGGGTTGCCAACAGGAGGGTAAATGCCTCCTCGCTCAGCGATCCTGCCTGCTGCAGAGTCGCTACGATGGTGCGACTGCAGGCAACTGCTGCTGGGAAATGTCGGGTATCAAAGCGCGATGCTGCTACGAGGACGATGAGGGAGGTATCATCGAGGGCGAGCAGGCTATCCACCCGTTCTGCACTCATCTGCGGGGGTCTTGTATCGGTGAGAACCCCTAAATCTACGAGCACTTCCTCTAGGAGGGTAAAGAGTGCACCAAGGTGCTGGGGTTCGAAGATGGGAAAGAGTGTTGCCAGGCGTTCTCTATAGCCGAGTCTGCCTTCGGCGAGCACCACCGAAAGGAAGCCACGTAAGAACTCCACCGAAAGCACTGGGCCCTCGGTCGTCTTGGCGACAGGCTCGCCGATGATCGCGCCCAGCGAACAGCGTTCAAGCAGTCGATCAGCGATCAGCGGGTTGAAGTAGAGCCGTCCCTCTTCGGCGATCAGGATCAGGCGCAGCTGCAAGGAGGGGAGCCTCCAAAAGAGTGGCGTATACCCATAGATCGGCGAAAGGAGCTCCAGGAGCTCATCGCTGGTGATGGGACCGCTTGCCACCAAGGTGGAGAGGATCGCCTGATCGAGTTCATCGAGCAGGCTGAGCATCGCCTCTTGGTTGCTCTCAAGGGAGAAGAAGTGCGAGAGTCTGCCGATAATCTCCGGCTTATGGAAGGGCGAGGAGATCGGGCCGAGGTAGTTGCTTGCAATATAGAAGAAGTTCTCCTCTTCGTAGCGGCTGAGCGCTCCGGTAAATTGTTTGGTTGCGAGATCGTTTATGATGGCCATACCTCCACTTCATACGTATATCCCTGTTCGGCGAGGAAGGTCTGCCTGTTGGCAGCGAACTCCTCCTCGCTGGAGAACTGGGTGACGATCGAGTAGAAGAAGCTCGATCGGTTCTTCGGTCGTAAGATGCGCCCCAGCCGCTGCGCTTCTTCGCTGCGGCTCCCCCAGGACCCGGAGACCTGGATCGCTACCGAGGCATCCGGCAGGTCGATGGCGAAGTTCGCCACCTTGCTGACCACCAAAATCCGGGTCGTCCCATCGCGGAAGGCTTGGTAGAGCTCCTCACGGCGGGCGTTAGGGGTGCTGCCGGTGATAATCGGGGCATCCACCAAGGCAGCAATTTCTTTCAGTTGGTCGAGATACTGGCCGATGATCAGGATGAAATCATCGGGGTGATGGGCGATCAAAGATTGGATCACCTCCAGCTTGTTGGGGTTTTCGCTGGCGATGCGATACTTCTGCCGTTTGTTGGCGATCGCATAGGGGATCTCCAGCTCCTGCGGCAGCTCGACGCGGATCTCATGACAGTAGGCGGTTGCGATGAAGCCCTGCTCCTGTAGCTCCCCCCAGGGCACATCGTAGCGCTTGGGGCCTACAAGGCTGAAGACCTCCTCCTCACGGCCATCCTCGCGCACCAAGGTGGCGGTCAAGCCGAGGCGGTAGATCGATTGCAATTCGGCGGTCACTTTGAAGATCGGCGCTGGCAGCATATGGACCTCATCGTAGATCACCAAGCCCCAGTTGCCTTCGGTCAAAAGATCGAGGTGTAAAAAGGGGCCATCCTTCTCCTTGCGCCAGGTGAGTACCTGGTAGGTGCAGATGGTGATCGGTCTGATCTCCTTACGGTCTCCTGAGTATTCGCCGAGCATATCGGCGGTCAGTTCAGTCTTATCCAAGAGCTCATCCCGCCACTGCCGCACCGCTGCCACGTTGGTGGTGACAATCAGCGTGCGGGTCGCTAGGCGCTCCATCACGCGCATCCCTACGATGGTCTTTCCTGATCCACAGGGCATGACGATTACCCCAAAGCCAGTACCCGCTTTGCCATCGCCCAAGAGGGCGTTTGCCGCTTGGTCCTGATAGGCGCGGATGAGAAACTCATTACCTCCAACCGTTTTGTCACGCAGCTGAATCGCTACCGGCTCTCCCTCCTTGAGGGGGATGCGGTCATCGACTGGCCAACCGACTTTGATCAGCTGTAGCTTGATCTCACCACGGTTGTAGGAGTCGATGAGAAAGTTCTTTGCATCGACGACCCGCAGCAGCTTCGCCACCGCTGGGCGGCGGAGGATTTCAGCGCGGATGCGCTCGGTGGCTACCACCAGGCGGTAGGAGGCAGGATCGTCGCTCTCTTCGAGGATCACTTTGCCCCAGCGGCTTGCCATATCTTCGACATAGAAGCGCACCGAGTCTGCGATCGGAAAGCGGGACCAGTAATCGAGGCGTTCGAGGATGTACTCTTTGGTGAATCCCAGGGCGCTCGCTGTGTAGAGCGAGAGTGCGGTGACCGTATAGGTGTGAACGTGCTCTGGGCTTTTTACCAGTTCACAGAAGCGAATCAAGTCACTGCGACACTCCTCACTGCGCTCATGGTGTACATCCAAGAGCAGCGAGCGATCACTTTGAACAATCAATGGGGTATCTTTCATGCATTCATCCAAATGGTAAGTAGTGCGGTCCAAAGGCCGGTGACATCGCCCATAGGGAGCCCCTATTCGGCGATTCTGTGCCTAACAGACGTATAACCCTACAGCGCAGGGCAATGGGTCATTATACCAAATTATTGACTCTCTTGGAATAGCAGCAAAGTGCGCAGGGGCAAGCTTGCCTCAGAGAGGGAGAAAATAAGCGGTGATGCTTCGTTATTCTGTGTCGTACAGATCAAGCCACGCTTCGGAGTAGACCCCGCGTTCTGCCAGCTTTGCGCGGTAGCGTTTGCGCTGCTTCGCCCTACGTCCCTTGCGCTCACGAGCGAGGCGCTCACCGCTTTCGAGGTGGCGCGCTTCGTGGAGGTTCTTCTTTACCTGTTCGGTGTAGAGGTTGACCCGAATCGTCTTCTTCAGTGCGTAGTGGAAGGTGACGATCATCGCGTACCAGAGCAGTGAGAGCAAGAGTGGCTGCAGATCCAAGGCAGTGATCCGCAGTGGCGCGAGCGCGCTATCGCTGGCAACAGCGTAGAGGGAGAGGGCGTTGGGGATGCTGATGACCGCAGTCAAGGCTAAGGGGATGATCCAGTAGAGCCCCTGGCGGGAGAAGAGGAAACGCAGGCATGCTGCGAATGCGAGAAAGTTCAACAGCAAGCAAGCAAGGGGTAAGAGATAGTGTTCAAACATGAGTGCCTCCGCTATCCAACAGCGCTAGACTCATGATAGCATAGGTGTAAGGATTTGGGAAATGCGTATGCCAATGAAGAACCACCTCTCACCGGAGCAGTTACAGCGTAGAGCGATCAGCAAAGAAGAGGACGTTCGCGGTCCTTACTACCGCGATACGACCGCTATCATCCACTGCTCTGCGTTCCGTCGCCTCAAGCAGAAGACGCAGGTCTTCTATGCCCCGGCGAATGACCATATCTGTACGCGGATTGAGCACTCCTTACATGTCGCTTCAATCGCCTCGACGATCTGCCGGGGACTCGGCCTCGATAGCGAGCTCGCCTGGGCGATCGGGATGGGCCACGATCTTGGACACACCCCCTTTGGGCATACCGGGGAGACAATCTTAAGCAAGAAGATGGTTGAGGCGGGCTTGCCTGCCTTCGAGCATGAGCTGCATAGCTTGCGCGTAGTGGACTTTCTCTCAAACGGTGGCAAGGGGCTAAACCTCACCTATGCGGTGCGCGATGGGATCGCCAGCCACAACGGGGAGATGCTCCTGCGGGCGGTACAGCCGACCTTCGAGGTCAAAGACCTCTCCTCCCTCTCCAGCAGGGTAGGGCTGTTGCCGGCGACCTGGGAGGCTGCGGTGGTACGTCAGAGCGATACAATCGCCTATATTGGGCGGGACTTTGAGGATGCAACCCGGCTGGGCTTGATCGAGTGGGAGGAGTTGGACCCGGCGATCCGCAAGACCTTAGGCAGCAGCAACGCACAGATCATCGACACCCTGGTGATGGATATCATCCGCTCCTCCAGTAAAGAGGAGGGGATCTGTTTCAGCGATGAGGTCTTTGAGCAGGTGGAGGCGATGATGCGCTTCAACTACCAGCGGATCTACAAGAGCCCGCTCTTGGAGAGCTATGAACGGTACTTCACCCGGCTCTTTACCCTCGTAGCGGACTACCTCAAGTACCTGCTTGAGGAGTGTAGAGAGGATGAGCGCTGCTATCGGGGGGAGCGCAATATGCTGGCAGGGGGATTCTACCGCCATCTGATGGAAATCAAAGAGACCTACCTCGCCCACGATGGAAACCTCGATCGACTGCGCTTTGACTATATCGCTGGCATGAGTGATACCTTCTGCCTTGAGTGTGCCAACGAGATCCTCAAGCCTGAATATCTCAACGATGAGATCGCCACGGCGATGGCGAGCAAGTGGTTTGATGTCTCTAAATGAGCTCGCTGCCGAGCTCTTGAATCTCTCGGATGAACTGCTCGAGGTCGTTAAAGGCCTTGTAGACTGCGGCGAAGCGCACATAGGCGACCAAATCCACCTCTTTGAGCTGCTGTAAGGTCTCCTCGCCGATTGCCGAAGAGTGGATCTCCTGCCTGCGGCCGACCTTGTGCATAATCGCATCCTCAATCTTCTGTAACAGCTGATCGATCTCGCTCTCGGTGATATCGAGCTTCTCGGTACAGGAGCGGATCCCTCTGCCGATCTTGCTCAGATCAAAGGGTTCACGGCGTCCATCCCGTTTGACCACCATCAAGGGTCTATCTTCAATACGTTCGTAGCTGGTAAAGCGGTAGCTGCAAGCGCGGCACTCCCGCCGCCTGCGAATCGTCGACCCGCTGCTATTCTGTCGAGACTCTAGAACCTTGTCGTCAAGGGATGAACAGTTAGGGCATCGCATCGCTCTCCTCCCCCTTCAGTATATGGTCTCAGTGAGCCCGCTGCAATAAGGAGGCGATGGATGCGCCGATCAGCGCATTCCGATCGCTTCTTTAAAGTTATAGGAGAAGTGGAAGACCAGCGCCTCTTCGAAGGCTTGGAAGTCCTTGGCTTTCAAGGCATCGAGGATGTTCTTGTGCTTTTCATAGCGCAGTTCACCGTCGTCGATGAATTTAGAGCGGTAGTAGCGGTCACATGCCCATGCCGAATCGATGACGGCAATCAGGACATCGTTTTTGATATTGCGGAGGATAATCTTATGAAAGTCAGCGTCCAAGGTGTAGAAGTCGATGTTGTTGTCAGCGATTTTCATCGTCTCAAGAATCTCTTCCAGCTCGCCTATCTGCTCATCGGTCATCGTATCGAAGCTCTGGCGTGCGAAGCCGAGCTCCAACACCTTGCGCACTTCCTGCGACTGGCTGACCAAGTCGACATCCTCGCCAACGAGATTTAAGAAGATTACATTGGAGAGAAAGTTTGCATTGAAGCTGTTGACGATAATGCCAACCCCTGGTTTACTGGTGACCACTCCGATGATCTCTAGCGTCTTGATCGCCTCCCGCAGGACATTGCGGGAGACTCCAAGGGCGGAGCACATCTCCATCTCAGTAGGGAGTTTATCGCCTGGGCGAAGGTTGTTCTGAACGATATACCGACGAAGTTCATCATAGACCTGCAAATATAGTTTCTTACCCTTCAAGTTCCTCATAGTGCTTCGTTGCTTACCCCCTATATGTTCTCGTTTGAAACTCCTAATATAGTAGCCCGTATTTCACTCACAGTGCAAGTTAGC
>DASRNL010000114.1:0-10566 GCA_035647415.1 Sphaerochaeta sp.
ACCGAACGGTACGTACGGTTCTGAGGGAGGACGGATGAGCCGCATGGGCTCATCCTCCTACCCGATTCTTTCTTCATGTGGGGATGTGGGGGACTATCCAATGGGTAGGTAATCGATGCATCCAAGCGAGGTGGTGTTGTCGTAGCAATAATGCGTTTTTCTCCTGCGTCGACTCTAAGCGCTTTGTGTTCAAGTTCCGCGGATGTAGGAGGGGTCGATATTCAGCTCATTGCGATACTTGCCGACAGTCCGTCGGGCTACCGAAACTCCTCGCTCCTTGAGGATATTGGAGATCTTCTGATCGCTGAGGGCCTTTTCTCCCTCATGCTCTTCGATAATCTGGCGGATCATCTCCTTGACCGCCTCCTTGGAACGTTGGGCACCCTCTTCACCGACTGCTGAGCTGAAGAGTGACTTTGCCTGGATGATGCCCCAGTCGGTGTCGATCCATTTTGCTGTGCTGATGCGGCTGACCGTCGTCTCATGGACATCCAGCTCAGCTGCGACCTCTTTCTGGGTCAAGGGTTCCAGATGTAGCGGTCCATAGAGGAAGAAGGAGCGCTGTTTTTTCATCAAAACTTGCCCAAGGCGATAGAGGGTTTGATTGCGCAGTTGAACTTGAAACATGAGGTTTTCGGCACGGCGGATCTGTTCATTGATATACTGATTCGCCTCTTTGGCCTCCTTGGTGTCAGCGAGTGAGTCGCTGAGGGTGGCAAAGGAAGCTTGGATCCGCAGATCGGGGAGGGCGGAATCGTTCATCCGCATCACCAGCTCCTCCTCCTCGCGGCGGATAGAGAGCTCGGGAATGACATACTCCTCTGGGCCCTTGGAGTAGCTCTGTCCAGGAAAGGGAGTTAACGATTGCAGGAAATGGTAGAGCTGCTGTAACGCATCGGGTTCGATGCCCAACTCCTTGGCAACCTGCTCCTCTTTGCCTGCACGCATCAGCTCCAACTTCTTGGTCACCAGCGTTGTAAAGAGCTCAAGTTCTTTCGGCTCTAGGTCCTGAAGCTTCGCTTGGACGATCAGAGACTCTCGCCACCCGGGGACCGCCACCCCAGCAGGATCAAAGCGCTGTAAAAGTTCGATGATTTCATCGAGGTAGGGTAGCTGCTCTGGGCGCAACAGCGATGCGGGCTCTACGGTGAAGAACCCATTGGCATCGAGGCTGGTGATGATAATCTCCCCGACGGCATACGCCTCATCGCTGATCTTCTCATAGCCCAGCTGGGTGAGTAAGTGTTCTGCTAAGCTGGTGCGCTCGCTGAGCGCTCCTTCTAAGAAGCGACTTTGCCGCTCGGTCGCCTCATCGTCGTAGCCGCCACGGTCGCTACCATAGCTAGCAGAGTCGGAGTAGGAGTCGGCGAGACGGCGTGAGTCAATCGATTGTTTGTGCTGGACAAAGCGGTCGAAGGAGAGCTCCCACCCAGAGGGCAGCTCCAAGGCAGGGTTGGTTTCAATCTCCTCCTTGATCCGCTGCTGCAGCTCTACAAGCGGCATCGCCATCAGTTCAAAGGATTGGATGAGCTGAGGACTCAGCTTCAGCTGTTGCTTTTGACTGAGATCTAAGCTCGGTCGCAGATCCATCATTGCTGCTCCCCGAAGTCCTGCCCAAAGTAAATCTCTCGTGCCCGCTCATCAGCCAGCAGTGCCTCGCGGCTACCGCTGACGAGAATCTTCCCATCGTTGATGATATAGCTGGTGCTGGTGATCGAGAGAGTGTCGATGACATTATGATCGGTCAGCAGGATGCCGATGCCTCTGTTGGCCATCGCACGAATCAAGGATTTGATCTCAGCAACTGCTTTGGGATCGATGCCAGCAAAGGGCTCATCGAGGAGGAGAAACTTCGGGTTGGAGGCGAGGCAGCGGGCAATCTCACAGCGTCTGCGCTCCCCGCCGCTCAAAGTATACCCCTTCTGTTTGCGCAAATGCAGCAAGCCAAACTCTGCTAAGAGCTCCTCTGTACGCGCTCGCTGCTCTCTTTTGCTTAGGTCACTACGGCTCTGGGCGATCAGGAGAATATTCTCCTCTACAGTCAATTTGCGGAAGATCGAGCTCTCCTGCGGCAGATAGGAGAGTCCAACACGGCTTCTTTTGTGCATCGGCATGCCCTTGAGCTCTCTTCCATCCAGCATAATCGAGCCACCCTTGCTACGGAGGAAGCCGACAATCATATAGAAGGTGGTGGTCTTTCCTGCCCCATTGGGACCGAGAAGGCCGACAATCTCGCCGCTCTGCATGGAGAACGAGAGGTCCGCTACGACGCGCCTGCGACCGTAGGATTTTTCAAGACCGCTGACTGCAAGGGTATGCCTAGTCACCGATGACCCCCGTTATAGCACCACGCATCGTTATCTCCTCCGTTGCTAAATTCACTCGTATATACTCCGCTGCATAGCGGTTTCCATCCCACTCGACGGTCGGCTTTCCCCGCAAGATAAGCTCTTGCTTCTTCCGATCGAAGATAAGTTGTTCGCTTTGACAGACCATCACGCCAACGTCGGTATGCCGTAAGAGCAACACCGACGCCTCTGCCTCGAGCATCTCACTATCGAGATTATAGTAGAGACGAAAGGCAGAAAGCTGTACTCCATTCGTCCGATCGTCGACTTGGACGAACCCGATGATATCCAGCTCTTGGGTAATCCGGTCATAGAAGAGCGAAGCAGAAAAGACCGAGAGATCCGATTCAGTATCTATGAGGGAGACCTCTCCAACTCCGACTACCGAGCGATACTCTTCTCCGCTTAGGGTGATCTCTTCGGCGTTCAAGGTGATCGCATCGAAGGCGATACTCGCCCCTTCGGTGAGGGTGATCAGCTCCGAACCCGACTCGCCGATGACCGTAGTGCGTCCCCCATGGAAGGTGATGGGGGAACTGAAGAGCAGCGTACCGATGAGCAAGAGAAGGAGCAAGAGGAGTGTTCGCTTCATAAGCCTACTATCCCATGGATCACCCGCTTGAAGGAGAGGGTCTTCTCGGTGACATGCAGCGTGAGGCCGGTACCGAGAATCTCTTCGCCTGCGGCGGTGACGATGAGGATCAACTCATCTCCTTCGCTCACCAATGTCTCTAGATCGTGCAACCAGAGTAGCTGCTCTGCGTAAATAGTCAACTCTCGTTGATGGTCAAGGATCTCAACTGACCCCGAGAGGGTCGTATCATAGTTTGTCGTGTGAGCATGGGCGCTATCGGCTCTGCCGCTGAAGAGCAGCGTTCCATCTTCGTCAGCTCGCCAGAAGGAGGGTGAAGAGAGCGTCGCATGTTCGCGGGTATTGTAGATGGCGATTTCAGCTGCTTGGACGACGATCGGCATATGCTCATCGTCGGTCTTTAAGCGGTACTGTGCGTCGCTTAGACGCAGATCAGGTAGCCCCCGCACTCCCTCAGTGGTGATTACCTGCGGGGAGGGGGTACAGGCGACGAGAAGGAACAACGCAAGAATCGTGCCAACAACTGATATCTGCCTCATAGCTTGAGTATATCTGTCTCGTGTTCTTTGGGCAATCTCAATTCTAGGTAGTAGGGTCGACTACCAAGGGCATGTATTTTTTTTCACGGCTGCGAAAGAAAATTCTGACCAACCCAAAGCCGATACCGATCCCTCCCAAGGCAACTAAGAAGGAGAGCCCTTCACCGAGGCCAAAGAAGCTAGCGAGGTAGTAGCAGAGTGGAAAGAAGAGCAGGGGGATGATCAAGGTGATGAGGGTCGCCCCGATGGTTCGTGCAGTGGGGAGGTAGAGCGAGACGGTATCGCCGACGATGAGGGGCAGATGATCTTTGTTCCACGCGGTGAAGGTGCGGCTTTTGGTGTTGCAGAAGCCTGAGCCTTTACACCCGCTACATGCACCGGAGCTACAGCTTACGGTGATAAACTCCTCATCGAGCACTGCTGTTACCGTTACTTGCTCCCTCATCTACGCTCTTTGTTCCTGTGTTGCTGGGACGTGGATCCGCTCGATCGCCGTAGCGCTTCCCTGTTCATCGATCTGCACTAAAACCCCTACCAATGCGAGGTCTTCCCAGCACTCTTTGCTGCGCACCGGCAGGGCGGTGATCCGCTTCTCAATCTCGGTCTCCGGGTCAAAACCACCGACGCTCAGCTGCGATCCCGTTCGTCCATTGTCAGTGATATAGGCGGTCTTTCCTCCCAGAATCTGCTCATCGGCGCTCATCACCTTGGAGTGCGTGCCGATGACCGCCGCAGCCTTACCGGCAAGCAGATGGCCGAAGGCCAGCGTCTCAGCGGTGGGGGAGGAGTGAAATTGTACCAACGGAATCGCCCCTTCTGCCTTTGCTTCAGCGACTAAGCGCTCCCCAAGAGGAAACGGGTTTTCCAAGTGGGTGCGAGGAAAATCAGCATTCCCTAAGAGGTTGATCACACAGAGCTTCTTGGAGTCGACCTCCAGGTAACGAATCCCATGACCTGGGTTCTGGGTGGGGTAGTTTGCTGGGCGCAGAATGGCAGGGTTCTGAGCGATAAACTCAACCATATCCTTCTTATAATAGATTTTCTCTCCCCCGGTGATGATGTCGACCCCCAGCTTCAAGAGCTGCATCGAGTGACCCTTGCCGATTCCAAAGCCTCCGGTAGCACCCTCGGCGTTGGCGATAACCAAGTCGATCTTGCGCTCTTCGCGCAAGGGGCGGAGGGCTTCTTTCACCGCAGTGATACCTGGTTTTCCGACAATCTCTCCTAAGAAGAGGACAGTAATACTCATACACTTACAGTACCGACTTTCGCCGCTCTAAGGCAAGGGGAGTGAGCATAAAGGGAAGCGGGATCGCTTCAGAGGAAGCAACCCCGCAACGTTTGAGCCCGGCGAGATTCGAACTCACGGCCTTCTCCTCCGGAGGGAGACGCTCTATCCAACTGAGCTACGGACTCAAAGTGCTGTCATCGTATCGCTGCACCCTCTGGCTGTCAAGAGAACGGTATACAGCCTCACATGCCCTGTTACTCATATCACAGCTCAGTGTTTATCGAATGAAGTAGAACGAAGAGAAGGGGGCGACTTCTTGACACCTCTAGGTGCCCTTACTACACTGTCTGTAAAGGAAAAGAGATGAAACAACGCCGATTGAGTATCCTATGTATTGCTCTTGTTTTCAGTGTTTTACTGCCACTTACTGCAGCAACTACACTGCCGTTAGATCGGATTGAGATTACCGGTGAACTTCCCGTCACCCAGATCTTTCGAGTCGAGCAGAATCCTTTCGCCCTCTCCTTCAACCTCGTGGAGAGCCGCAATAGTATCGTCAGTGTCGGCAGCTATGTCCTAATTTCTAACAGCGGAAACGCAAAGTTCTCTTTGGTCATCAAGCCTGGGGAGGCTGGTGATGCAGATCAGTTCGCCTTCACCCTCGATGATGTGGAGGCCAATGTGGCAGGGAAGGAGACGGTGCTCCCCTTTGGCATCCGAGTTACCAGCAGAACCGCAGACGCAATCAGCGTCGCAGGTACTAGGGCGATGCAAAAGGAGCTCGGAGTTCCCGGCGGGCTGAGCAGCAATCAGGCGATCGTCTACGAGGATGGTGAGATCCTCGCAGAGATTCCTAACTTCGACCCAGATGAGTATGCCGCTGGGCACTACTCCGCTGCCTTGCAACTCTCAATCGAGGCCCTCTAGATCATCGGGACCGACAAGGAAGTCCCAAAAATCATCTTCAAATTCATCCTCATCCTCTAGCCGATGCAGCTCATCACGGATCAACCCTTGTAGCCAACGAACTCCCTCTTCAAGGTTGTGTGCCATCTCTGGCAACTCTGGCGGCAGGCTCAGCCAGTTGCTGAGCGCCTCAAGAGCCTCCTTGGAGGTGAAGCAAATCCGTGTTTGTGCATCAACACTCTTTTGCGGTGATGCAAAGAGGTAGTATGGACAAGAAGCACACGAAACCGAGAGTTTACAGAACTGGATAACGTCTCCAAACCAATCTAAATTATTCATGGCCACAGCATATACTCGTTGGGATAGAATGGGAAGAGAAAGATGATAGAATTTATTTTTTTCCCATGCTACCATAGGCGCAATTAAGGAGAGGATAGTGATGAAACCAACGCTTGTGGTATTAGCCGCTGGAATGGGAAGCCGATACGGTGGCATAAAACAGATTGATGGGGTGGGGCTCCATGGAGAAACCCTCTTAGATTTTGGAGTCTATGACGCTAAGGAGAGCGGCTTCGGCAAGGTCGTTTTTATTATTCGTAAAGATATCGAGAAGGAGTTCCGCGAACGGGTCTTTGACCGTATCGCCCGTAACTTTGATGCCTCCTACGTCTTTCAGGAGATGGACTCGCTCTTAAGCGAAGAGCAGCGACAGCTCTCTGCAAAGCGGACCAAGCCTTGGGGGACCGTACACGCATTGCTCTGCGCCCAAGAGGCAGTAGCAGAGCCCTTTGCGGTGATCAACGCAGATGACTACTATGGCCGTGAGGCCTTTAGTATCCTCTCCGAACACCTTAGCGCACTGGGGCCAGACTCCACCGAGCATGCGATGGTGGGTTATATCCTCCGCAATACGATGAGCCGAAGTGGCACCGTCAACCGAGCTGTCTGTTCGGTCGACTCAGGCTACCTCCTCTCCATGGAGGAGCATATGGGGATCGGCTATCAGGAGGAGCAGATCATAGGCCAGCGAGCCGATGGGCCGGTGGTACTGAGCGGAGATGAAGCGGTTTCAATGAACTTCTTTGGCTTTGCCCCCTCCGCCTTTGGAAGCTTTGAGCGGTACTGGAACGCCTTTATCAGCGAGCACATCGCCGATCCAAAGACCGAGAGCTACCTGCCCAACGGCACCAGCCATATCGTCGAAAGTGGCGAGGGGAAGGTACGCTTTTACACCACCGATGAGAACTGGTTTGGTATGACCTACAGCGAGGATCGGCCGATCGTAAAGGATCAGTTGGCAAAAAAGGTGAAGGCAGGAGTCTACCCAGAGAAGCTCTGGAAGCACTGACCTACAGCTGTTGTGTAGTATCGGAGCGGCCCCGCCAGGTGGCCGCTTCAATCGATCCAAAGCCCTCGCCTAACACCTGGTGGGTCTCACTGACGATCATAAAGGCTGCCGTATCATAGCGGTGCACAATCTCAGTGAGCCGGGCGAGCTTGTTGTTCGCTACCACCGTCATAATCATCCCCCGCTCTTGAGCAAGGTACATCCCCTCCGCTTCGATACGCGTCACCCCATGGTCGAGCTCCTCCATCACCGCTTGGGCGATCTCATAGGCCTTATCGCTGATAACATAGACAGTCTTTGCAGAGCGGGTACCCACTGAGATAACGGTCTTATCGATGATGATGCCGGTGATATAGACGGTGATCACCGCATAGAGGGCCATCTCAAAACCGAAGATCAGAGCGCTGAAGGCGATAATCAGCCCATCGACTGCAAAGAGGGAGCTGCCAAGCGAAAGGGGGGTATAGCGGGCGACGATCTGAGCGAGGATGTCGGTGCCACCGGTGTTCGCACCGCTACGCAGTACCAAGCCGATGCCGATACCCATCAGCGCACCTCCTGCGATGGCGCTCAAAAGAATCGAGACCTCCTTCTGGTAGGAGAGCAGTGGCTTAGCAGCAAAGAGCACCTCTAAGAGGGAGGCAAAGCCACTGAGCAAGAGCGTCCCAAAGAGGGATTTTATCCCATATTGGGCGCCAAAGATCAGCACCCCGACAAAGAAGAGCGGCAGTGAGAGGACCAGGATAGTCAAGCCGATATCAAAGCCGAGGGTATGGTAGAAGATGATTGCAATCCCACTGACCCCACCGCTTACAATTTTAGCGGGACTACAGAAGAGGACCACCCCTGCTGCGGTCAAAAGAGAACCTATGATGATATAGAAAATCTCGGCGATGAGAAACCGACGTCTACTTGGCATACCTTTCAGCATAGAGGGCAGCACTACTGCTGTAAAGAGCCAAAAGAGATAAGGCGATCGAATAGCACCTCTGCATCGCTTTCAACGATCAGTGAATCGAGCAGCGCAGCTTGGATAAACCCTTCGTTTGCGCTGTGGGTGAGGAAGGAGAGCAGCGGATCGTAGAAGGAGGCGGTGTTGTAGAGGGCGATCGGCTTGTGATGCAACCCGAGCTGTTTCCACGTGATACACTCCAGCAGCTCCTCAAAGGTGCCCACCCCACCAGGGAGGGCGATGAAGGCATCGCTCTGTGCATACATGATCGCTTTGCGCTCATGCATCGTCTCGGTGATGATCATCTCACTCTCTACGCGATGGGTGCGCACCGCCGGAGTATCGAAGAAGGAGGGGAGTACTGCAGTGACTGCATTCCCATTCTTATAAAGAATCTCAGCTGCCGCTCCCATCAAACCGAGATTGCCTCCGCCATAGACTAAGGAGAGGTTGCGAGCCGCCATCGCTTTGGCGAGGGAGCGCGCTGCAAGGAGGTAGTGCTCTGTATTTCCCATGCTGCTGCCACTGAAGAGGGCGATGCTTCGTATCTGACTCATAGCTGAGATAGTACCGAAGCGAGGTTCTCGTTTCAAGGACCACGAGCAACAGTGTGCTGTGTTTTTCACAGGGAAAAAGAGGGGAGGTACGGTGCTTTTGCAGAGCGGAATCCACTGACAGGCAGTACGTAGCGATTCCGCCTTGCATCAAAAGATAGCAGCCGCATCAGCCCACTGTCGCGGGCAGCTGCGTCTGCGTAAGAAAAAAAGATGAGAAACTTCAAAATCCCAGAAATACTGACTGCACAGACTTCTTTGAAACGGTACGACTACTCCAGCGTAATGGAGAAGAGGATCGTTGCAGAGTACTTTCCATAATCAGCGACAGTGGCTTTTGGGATAATATATGGCTCTTTTCATACACTCAAGTGATTGGGTTTTGATGTAGTATTTCAGGGAGCTCTGAGGCCCTGATCTCCTGGACGGTGGCCGTCCTCTTGCCGACAGTGACCAGTGACTTGAGTATCTCCTTCTTCTCTGCAAGGCTCTTTGTCCTGTTGAGCAGCTTCCATGCCTCCCAGGTGATGTAGGCCTCGGCATTCTTGGTGGCAAAGGAGGACCGGCTATGGGTGATGTCCGCTATGATCGAGTGCAATGCATTGACCAGCTGCAGATTATAACGCCCTTTGCGTGATTCCGTCTTTGAATCGAGGGCAAGGTGGGCCAATCCCGTGCTCTGGGCATACCTGACCCCACCCTTGCTCATGTCGGTTACTAGGATTGCCTGGTCATCGAATCTGGATGAGAAGGCATGTTCCAGCCCATCACTGCTGACGTTCCCCCGTCCGATAGGCTTGCCAATCACGTTCCGACCGTCATCGATCGCAGTGGCGATACAGATCTTGTCACGGCTGACGCCTCGCTTCCTATCCTGTGAGCCACGCTTGTGCGCATGTGAGCGAAAGCCATATTTGATGTAATCAGGCTGTACATCACGGTAATCCTTCTCGATGCCGAGGTTCAACGGCCCCTTCCAGTTGCCCTTGAAGCTTGCTGACAGATAGAACTCATCTTCTTGGATGACTCCCTTGAGGATCCTGCCCTCGGTGGAGTTCGCCACCTGGCTGAAGAGCTTCATACGCCAATTATGGGCCGTGGAGAGGGCGATGCCGCATTTCTCGGACAGCAGGGGAAGCGAATCACCGCTCAGCATCCCCTCGATGAAAATATCCCATTTCCTTGCCGACAGGGAACTCCCCTCGGTCACCCTGCCGGAGGAGAGGCCGAAAAAAGAACCACATCCCTTGCAACGGAACCGGCTCTTGCCATGGGCAGACCCGTTTTTGAGCACATCGGCACATCCGCATTTGGGGCAGGCTGGGACTTCCTTCCCATCCACCGGGCGTTTCCTCTTGGTGCTCAGGGCCGTCCCTTTCTCACCATCGAGCGAGGAGAGACCGTTCTCATCGATCAGGGTGTTGACGATATCAAGGACATCCTCCTTGTCGGGGACATCGACGAGGGCATGCATCAATTGTTGATAGATCTCAAGGGCCTTCTGTTCTTTTTCTTTCTCTGTCATACCAACAGTCTACTACTAAACCAGGGACCTGTAAAACAAATTCACTTTAAACTACGAAAAGAGCCTAATATATTCAAACACTCTTATATCCCTAACACCAACTGAGCCAGAAGGAGGGGAGGCAATATAGGATGCCCCAGCGGTGCTTGCACCTGGGTTTCCAAGGGTGTTTATAATGGCGTTTGTCTTACCCTTCTCAAGGATTTTATAGGGGAGATAGTTGGAGCTTCCATTTTCATTTTGCATGGGAGTGGCACTGACGTGTACCGTGATAGTGTTGTTACCGCCCTGCCGATACACCAGCACAGAGAAGAAGCCACTTGCATCTTCAGTCGTAACGATGTCCCCGACATCAGCTACCAGATCGTTTGCCGTTATCCCCTCAAACACGCTTTTAAAATACGCGTTATACTCCGAGCCGGAGGGGGTTCCTACTCCATCCATCATGTCTCCGCCCGTAATTTTGATGCCAGTGTTACTAGTAGTTTGTAACACTTAAATATATGCTTTAATTATTCTTGCAGTATCCTTTCATATAACTTGACTTTTGCAGCTGAAAACGAGAATAAAG
>DASRNL010000115.1:0-5557 GCA_035647415.1 Sphaerochaeta sp.
TTTGGATGACCTCCTGGATGATTAAGGCGCCATCCTCCATCTTCTTGGAGAGCTCTACTTCCTGTTCGGCGGTCAAGAGGTTCTCCCGACCAATCTCTCTGAGGTAGAGGCGAATCGGATCATCGCCGCTGGATTCACCGCGGTCGGTTCCGAGGATCGTCGGCTGACGAGGCCTCTCAGGTTCTCGATCGGAGGCGCCAATCTTAGAGATATCTACAAAGCGGTTACCACCGGTAGCATCATCGTCGGTACCCCCACCATCCCAACCTTCGCGGAGTGAGGCTTCTTTCTCATCCTCGTCCTCATCATCCTCATCGTCTTCATCATCATCTTCATCATGATCGGCGAGGACTTCATCCTCGTCTTCGTCTACAAAAGCATCGATGTCATCGAGTTCTTCATCAAGGTCATCGTCCACCAAAATCGCTCCCTCATCATCCTCGGGCTCCTCTTCGAGCCCTACAGCATCGTCTGGATCTGCATCCTGCATGCTGGTACAGACGGGAGTTCCACCGTTCTCTAGGACGGTGGTATCCTGTTCACAGAGGAGGTTCATAATCTCATCTATATTCGCCTCATCGGCTGCTAGCTTCTTGCCAAGGGCGTTACGGATATCCTCTTTGGTAACATGACCGTTCTTAACCGCCAGTGTACTCAGCTCTTTGATAATTGCATTGCGCTTCTTTTCATCAAGCATTCTTTTCTTTTCCTACCCCATCTTCTACTGCTCTAACGAGTGTTTGAGCTCACCGATCTCCCGATCCAGTTCACTCTTCTCTCTGAGCAATTCCTCAATTTCTTCAAACTCGGTTCCATCGTGGAGGCTCAGCTCCAATAGGCGGCGAATCGTTGCGCGACGACGTTCGTACTGGCGCATCTGAATCCGTCCAACAGCCTCTTCTATGATTTTCTGTGGTTCAATCTTAAACTCTTCCATGCTGAAAGAAGTGGCCACATCGCTATAGAGCTGTGGATCGTTGATCATCTGCAGGATACTCTCGTCCGCTCGCACCCCTCCTTGCCGCGCAGCCTCCTCCAATACCTCATAGAGGGCTTCTGCACGCTCATCCTCCAAGAATTCGACAGCGAGTTTCTGTCGCATTCGCAGAAAGAGCTCTCGATTGTTGACCAAGGTCAACATCGCATATAAATCCACACTGATGGCAGCGGGATTGAGTCCGACTACCTCACGCGGTGGATCCTCTGTATAGACAGTCTTTGGGGGACTGCTTCTCTGTTTTGAATAATCGTCATGGATGGAAGATTCGTCAATGTCTAAGACCGACGCAAGCTCCTGGATATACCCTTGACGCTCAATTGACGACGTTGTGGCGTCTAAAAACGGCCGTACCGCCCCAAATATAGCCGATTTGCCCTTAGAGGTCAGTATATCATACTGATTTATTGCATTCTGTACAAGGTAATGGAAGCCATCGACGCCCCCACTTTCCAAGGCACGCTGTAAGGCTGCTACCCCCTCCCGTTCCACCAGGTCCGCTGGGTCTTTTATATCCGCTAAAACCCGCACTGTGGTGGCGATACCCCGCTGCTGGGCGACAACCACACTCTTCTCAGCCGCTTCGATTCCTGCCCGGTCGCTATCGAAGAGGATGCTCATTCTATCGTTGTAGCGGCCGATGAGCTTCGCCTGCTCAGCGGTGAAAGCGGTCCCGAGGGGAGCAACCGCTCCGCTAAAGCCCGCTTGGTGTAGAGCTATCACATCGAAGTTTCCTTCACAGAGGATCACCTCCCCACCGGCCTTCAAGGTCTCCAACCCCTCATAGATTCCATAGAGATTGAACTTCTTAGAGTAGATTGCCGTTTCAGGGGTATTGATATACTTGGCCTTGCTGGTGTTGCTCAGATCTCGCCCTCCGAAGGCGAGGCAGCGGCCCTGCCAGTTGAAGATCGGGAACATCAGCCGATCGACAAAGAGTGGATAGGTGGGATTGCGACTGCTGAAGAGCCCGCTCTGAGAGAGCAGCTCTTCGCTATAGTGGTGCTTACGTAAAAAACTATAGAGCCACGCAGGATCAGGGGGGGCATACCCTAAGGTGAAGGCTTTCCACATCGCCGGGTCGACATTGCGTCGCTTCAGATACGCTCGCGCCCCAGCGCCTTGGGAGCTCTCTGTCAACAGGTAGTGGAAGGATTGGGCGAGCTTCTCGTAGAGCTCACCGATCGTCTCCCGTAGATCGCGTGAACGTCTGTCTGCTTCGGTCTCATGGGCTAACTCGACATTGGCTCTGCGTGCGAGCATCCGTACGCTCTCGACAAAGGTCACCTTCTCCATCTCCATGATGAAGTCGAACATCGAGCCGCCGCGTTTACAGCTGAAGCAGTAGTAGAACCCTTGGTCTTCCACCACCGAGAAGGAGGGGGTCTTCTCCTCATGGAAGGGACAGAGTCCCCAGAGCCGCCCACCGCGGGCAGTGAGATTGACATATTCAGAGACCACCTCGCCGAGGGAGAGGCGTGCTTTGATCTGTTCTAGAACCGCATCGGAAATCTTGGCCATTTACCCTTCTTTTGCAATCATCAGAGGCACTCGACCGCGTTGTAGCGACAGCAGCGTATCAATCTCCTTTTTCTTAAAACGTTTTCCTTTTCCAATCCCAGGGCAGGAGGCAGCCTCCTGCTTCCAAGTCGCTGCGCTCTCCATGATAGCGGGCCAGAATGGGTAGGTGCGACACTGCAGTGGGCGCGCCTCGTAGACAGAGCAGCGCCCTCCTTTAAGGAAGATGCAATCATAGTTCTCCTGTTCAAGGAGGCTGATCATATAAAACTGACCCATATCCACCGGGTAGCAGTAGGTGCTGATGAACGCTTCTTCGGTGAGGTGGGTTTGTTCGCAGAGACGAGTAAGATCATCTTGGGTGAGAAAGACATACCCAGGCTCCACCCCACAACAGTAAGAACAACCGTCGATGCAGGTAAACTCGAGCCCGCGTTCGTAAAAACAACCCATGAAACCCCACCCCTTAGATGAAAAAAGCCTTCCTCTGAGAAGAAGGCCGGATACTGGAGAGAGAAGGATTCGAACCTTCGAAGGTATAACCAGCAGATTTACAGTCTGCCCCCTTTGGCCAACTCGGGAACCTCTCCAAACCAAAAGACACTCGTTACTCTATAGAAGATTGAAATTCTTGTCAACCTTTGCCAGCTCGAACTCCGCTGGATTTCCGTCTCTTGACAGAAAGCCTGTGCCCTTAGTACTATGCAACAAGTCGCGCCGACTTAGCTCAGTCTGGCAGAGCACGTGACTTGTAATCTCGGGGTCGTCAGTTCGAATCTGACAGTCGGCTCTCTCAAAGCACACTGCGGTGTGCTTTTTTACTATCCGATAGTCAACCCTGTGGTGATCACCTGCTCGACAATCGTCACAATCAAGCCCAGGGCGTAGATTGCACCCATCCTAAGGATGGTGAGAATAATCTCAGTAAAGGGAAAGACTCCGCTGCCTGAGTAGCCGATCAAGGCAAAAATTAAGAGCCAAAGGCCAAAGAGCAGATTTGTCCAACCTACGAAGGTCATCGAGTTCAGCAGGAGCGAGACAAAGGGCTGCTCAACACTCACATACCCACTGAGAATGTAGACAATGAAAAAGAAGCAGTATAAGAGCAAGGTATAGGTGTGTACGCGTGAGGCGAATGCAAGCAACCGTCGTGACTGTAACATAGCTCAATCCTACCATCGACTGGGGCAACGGGCAACTAGGCTTTGTCTGCTTCCTGTGCTCGGCTTCACCTAGCTCCCACCACCTTTGAGGTTCTTTGTTTCTCTCTTGTTTTCTGCCTGCACGTTCGACATCCCGGCTGATATGTACAACAACGGCAGCAAATCTCGCTGTGCATTGCCTTTGAAGGGTCTTTCCGTCTACTATAGATAAAATTTAATGTAGAAGAAGGCACCTGATGAGTGAGATCGACGCACAGTTGGCCAAGTATGCGCTCAAGAGCAGCGACATCTTGGTCCCCAAATCAACAATCGACCTGAAGAAGTGGGCAATCGTAGCCTGCGACCAGTACACCTCAGAACCAGAGTACTGGAGTCGTGTGGCAGAGTATGTGGGCAGTGCTCCTTCAACGCTGCACCTCATCTATCCGGAGGTGTATCTCGATGAGGAACACCCAGAGCATCGGATCGCTTCGATTGGGTCGACGATGCAAACCTATCTCGAAGCAGATCTCTTTGATATCTATGAGAACGCCTTCTTCCTCATCCAACGGATAACCGACTCAGCTCCGCAGGGGCGATGGGGCCTCCTCGCTACCCTTGATTTAGAAGCGTACGATTTTTCAGTGGATTCGAAGAGCCTGATTCGTGCAACCGAGGAGACGATTATCGATCGCATTCCCCCGCGGATGAAGATCCGTCATAATGCAGCGCTAGAGATTCCGCATATCCTCGTGCTCGTAGACGATCCAAACAAACATTTACTAGAACCCCTCGTTGAAAAACGGGATACCTTCCCTTCTGTCTACCAGACAGAGTTGATGGAAAATGGAGGATCAGTGCAGGCGTGGCTCATAGACAGACCAGAGGAGCATCAAGCGATTGCCGACGCCATTGGTGCCTTATACTCGGACCTAGATACCACAAACCCACTGCTCTATGCGATGGGCGATGGAAACCACAGCCTCGCCACTGCAAAGTGCAGCTGGGAGGAGATTAAGCAGGATCTCACTGCTGAGGAGTTTGCCTGCCACCCTTGTCGCTATGCCCTGGTGGAGATTGAAAACATTCACGATCCTGCCTTGGAGTTTGAACCAATCCATCGGGTTCTTTTTGGTCTCGATGAAAACACCTTCCAGCAAGAAATTGCGAAGGTCTGCTCCTCGTTTGAGAAGCATTCCACCGCCGACCTGAAGGAGACCGCAGTGGCGATCAACGGCGGTAGTACCGCCCAACGTTTTGGATATATTGATCAATATGGAATCGGCTACTATACCCTCAACGGACCGAAGGCTTCGATTGCTGCAGCGAGCCTGCAGACGGTGATCGATCGCCTCCTTGAGCAAGGGCTCTGCACGGTCGACTATATCCACGGGTCGGAGGTCACCGCTCGCATCGGCAAGAGCGAAGGTAACATCGGCCTACTTATGCCAGAAGTTAGCAAAAACTCTTTCTTTAAAGCGGTTATTGCCGACCGATCATTTCCACGAAAAACGTTTTCAATGGGTGCTGCCCATGAAAAACGCTTCTATGTAGAGGCGAGAAATATCGCTCAACCATCCTCGTGAATCTTTCGAGAAGTGAGGTAGAAAAGCAGCGAAACTACCACCGCCACCAGAGCAGAAAGGAGCGCAATTTTCCAGTTTTCTAATCCTTCAAAGGCTGGCCTTCTCGCTGAAAATCGAGTAGTGCTACGGGGAAGGGGTTCCTCGGGAATATCTTCAAAGTAGAAGACCTGCTCCCCTTCCACCTGGTACCCGTACTTAAATGCTGCGTCTTTAATCGCATCTACTGAGTGCATTTCGACCCGTTGGGAACGCAGCGAATCCACCTCTAACGAGAGCACTTCGCTTGCGTAGCGCAACCGCTGCACCTCAGATTC
>DASRNL010000116.1:0-3640 GCA_035647415.1 Sphaerochaeta sp.
GAGAGTATCCAGGAGTTGATTGTCGCTCGGGAGGAGGAGGCGCGGTTGCGCCAGGAGGCGGAGATTAAACAGCTAGGATCCTCCTTCAACGCCCACTTTATCTTCAACACCTTAGAGGTAATCCGTATCACGATGAAGGAGGATATTGAAGCGGCGAATCAGCTGATCTATGACTTCTCACGCCTCTTGCGTTACAGCATCGATTCAGCGTCTGACTTTGTCCTCCTGATCGATGATATCCAGTATATAGAGAGTTATCTTTCGATGAACGCGATGCGCCT
This sequence comes from Sphaerochaeta sp., assembly GCA_035647415.1. Classification (GTDB taxonomy): domain Bacteria; phylum Spirochaetota; class Spirochaetia; order Sphaerochaetales; family Sphaerochaetaceae; genus Sphaerochaeta. Next base: position 282 of record DASRNL010000116.1, read on the forward strand.
CGATGATTTCTCCTATACAATATCCCTCTCTTCTGAGGCTGAGGAGATTATCATCCCCAAGCTTTCAATCCAGCCCTTGGTGGAGAATTCGTTACAGCATCCACATCCGAAGCGAGGACTAACAATCAGTATAGAGGCGACCGTAGAAGATGGGATGCTGGTGGTACGGGTCACCGACAATGGCAGTGGTATCGATAAAGCGACCCTCAATGCGATCCAAGGGGTGCTTGAGGTGGCAGCGCCGCCGAGCAGTTTCTATGGATTGTACAATGTCCACCGTCGTCTACGCCTGAGCTTCGGCAGCGGTGCAGGGTTAGCTGTAAGTTCAGGGAGCTGGGGAACAGTGGTGACGATGCGCCTGCCTGTGGAGTATTTAGATGATTAGAGTAGTGATAGTAGAGGATGAGAAGATCATCCGCAGAAACCTCATCGAAGCGATCGACTGGGCAGCCGAAGGGTGTAAGATCGTCGCTGAATGTCGCACTGCAGAGGAGGGGTTGGAGGCGATCGCTTTGCACCTGCCGCAGATCATCGTCACCGACATCAACCTGCCGGGGATCAGTGGGATTGAGATGCTCGATCTTGCTAGCGAGCGCGGCTACCACTTTGAGCCGATCATCATCACTGGCTATGGGTACTTTGAATATGCCAAACGAGCGATCGAGCTCTCGGTAGTCGACTATATTCTCAAGCCGATCGATGAGCGACAGCTCCAACTTGCGGTGCAGAAAGCACTGCAAAAGCTGGAAGATCGGCAGGCTTTAAAAGAATTGAAGGGGATCATCAGCCACGACTACTCGATCGACCAAGTCGCCAAAGAGTCCAAGGACATCTATGTACAGAAGGTGCTAGAGGTTATCGGCAATCGGTACACCGAGTACCTGAGCATCGATGCGATCAGCGAGGAGGTCGGCCTCAGCCCCGGCTACCTCAGTCGGAAGTTGAAAGCGGAAACGGGGATGAGCCTCTTGGAGCTACACCACCGGCACCGCATTGAAGTGGCGGTCTCCTTGATCAAGGAGCACGCCGAGATGAAATACTACGAGATCGCCGAAATGGTTGGTTTTGCCAGCTATAAACGCTTCTCGTTGGTCTTTAAGAAGTACTGTGGGTGTGCACCCAGAGATCTACGGAAACGAGAAGGGGATGAAGGATGAAGCATACTAGTGAGATAATCCGAGAGAAGAAGATTGTGGTGATTGTACGAGGGACCTATGGCAGCGACCTCCTACACCTTGCTGAGGCGCTCAACCGCGGAGGGATCCGCCTGCTCGAGGTCACCTATGAACAGAACCGCCCGGATGGTCTTAGCTTGACCGCCGAGGCGATCGCCTCGATCAAAGCTGAGTTTGGCTCGTCACTCCTCGTCGGGGCAGGTACCGTCTTGAGCGTCGAGCAGATCGAAGCTGCCCAGCAGGCAGGAGGGGCGTATATCATCTCTCCGAACACCGATGCGGCGATTATCCAGGCGACCAAGCAGCGGGGGTTGGTTTCAATCCCTGGGGCGATGACCCCCAGTGAGATCCTCAACGCTCACCATGCGGGAGCGGACTTTGTAAAGCTCTTTCCGGCAGGCACCCTAGGGATGCGGTATATCAAGGATATCCGAGCTCCGATCAGCCACGTTCCGCTGATCGCCACCGGCGGTGTCACCGAAGAGAACTTTCCCGAGTTCCTCGATCTTGGGCTTGTCGGAGCGGGGATCAGCGGCAGATTGACCGACAAGCAGCTGATCGCTAGCGCAGATTGGGATGAGTTTACCCGTCGCGCTGAGATCTTTGTCTCGTTGGCAACCCGCTAGCATTCCAACAGAGTCCCTCAGATAGCACAACCCCCCACAGGCAGTGGGGGGTTGTTGGTAAGCGCCCAACGGGAATCGAACCCGTGTCTTCAGCTTGGAAGGCTGAGGTAATACCATTATACGATAGGCGCGTCGGTAAGTACCTCCCAATGTATAGGATATTCTAAAAACTTCGTCAAGGGCTTTTGAGGATTTTGCTGCTTCCCTCTGAGCCAAAAAGCATGCTAAAGTAGCGACATAAGGAGCTACCATGGCACAACGAGGTGAGATTTTTACCACACGGATGGTCAAGAATGACCGTACCTACTTCTTTAATGTAAAACAGAATGTCCGCGGGGATGTTTTTCTGAATATCGTCGAAAGTCGCGGAACCCGGGATACTGACCGCTTTATCCGCCAATCGCTGGTCGTCTACGAAGAGGATTTAGATGAGTTTTTGAAGGAGCTGCAGAAGTCCTTGGACTTCATCACCCAGCGGAATCGCTAGAGAGTATGCCTGCCTTGTTTCTGAAGGTCCGTCGATGGATCGGACAGAGACCATAGGTGTGGCAGGCAGCACGATGGGCTTTGGTCGGATAGCCTTTATGCTGGTCAAAGCGGTAAAGGGGCCATTTCTTTGCAGCGAGACGCATCAGATGATCGCGGTACTCTTTGGCAAGGATTGAGGCGGCCATGATAGGGGGGATGGAAGCATCCCCCTTTACTATTGGCTCTATGCGCTCAGCATCAAGGAGAGGGGCATACGGCCCATCGACATAGGCCAGTGCGATCGGGTATTCGCAGCGTACCTTGGCAAAGGCACGCTGCATCGCCAATAGGGAGGCCTGCAAAATATTGTACTGTTCGATCTCCCGGGCGCTGGCAACCCCGAGCGCCCAGATGAGTGCTTCGCTCTTGATCTGTGCTTCCACCAGAGAGCGGCGCTTGGGAGTAAGCGTTTTGGAGTCTGCAAGGATTTCAGTGGGAAAATCTGGGCCAAGGATAACGCAGGCGGCGACGACCGGACCTGCGAGCGGACCACGCCCCGCTTCATCGATGCCACAGATTTGACTTGGTTTGCTGTGCACTATGTTCTCCTGTAGCTTTTATGCTATAGTTGCACCGAGTAACGCGTCAAGCAATTAGAGGTGCATGTTGTTTCTAAAAAGTCTTGAAATTTATGGATTTAAATCTTTTGCAGACAAAGTAAAGCTTGAATTTTCCGATGGGATTACCAGCTTGCTGGGGCCCAACGGCTGTGGAAAGAGCAATATTGTCGATGCGATTAAGTGGGTGCTCGGTGAGCAATCCACCAAAACCCTGCGCGCTGGGAAGATGGAGGATGTCATTTTCAATGGCACCGATTCCCGTAAACCCTTACAGGTAGCTGAGGTGGCGCTGACCCTCTCCAATGAGGAGCGTCATCTGCCGATCGACCAGAACGAGGTGGAAATCAAACGCCGTATCTTCCGCAGCGGGGAGAGCGAGTACTATATCAACCGCGAGCGGGTGCTGTTGCGCAATATCCGTGAGCTCTTCTTGGATACCGGGGTAGGCAAGAGCGCCTACTCGATTATGG
>DASRNL010000117.1:0-14499 GCA_035647415.1 Sphaerochaeta sp.
ATACGATAATAATAGCAGTAACAGCTTTGGGAAAATGGTGTTGGAACTCTCATCTCTGAATGCCCAGATTTGGGTCAGAGAACCTGTGGGGGCTGCACGAGTAGAGGCAGCTATCGCACTGGTCCAGCAGGATCAGATGGATTCGCTCTACTTCCTCAGCTCAGAGACCCGAAGGTACGACCTCTACCGAGAGGGGCTGGTACGCAGGTAGTTTCACACAAGGAGGTTGGTGGTGGCTGGTGAAAAGATGTTAATGGGTTTAGATATAGGGTCGAGCAGAACACGGGCGGTCATCGGATCGATAAGTCGCGATGGCAACCTGATGGTCGAGGGAATCTGTGAGCACACCAGTGAAGGGGTGCGTGCAGGTTCGATTATCAATATTGAACAGACCTTAAAGACGATTAAGACGGTGATCAACGAGGCTGAGCTCCAGGCAGGAGCTGAGGTCAATGAGGTGATCATCGGTATCGGCGGCGAGAACATCATCGGCTACCCTTCCACCGGAGTGGTGGGTATCAGCAGCAAGGACCAGGAGATCAAACGCGAGGATATCTATCGCAGCCTTGAGGTGGCACGTGCCTTTGAACTGCCACAGGATCGAGAGATCCTCCACACCTTGGTGCAAGAGTTCCAAATCGATGGCCAGAGCGGTGTCAAAGATCCAGTGGATATGCTCGCCCATCGCCTGGAGAGCAAAGTCCTGATCGTAACGGCAAGCGCCCAGCTTGCCCAGATTCAACGCAAGTCGATCCAGCGCGCTGGCCTTGGGGTGCAGCGGCTGGTGCTGCAGAGCCTAGCAGATAGCGAGGTGGTCCTCTCACTCGAAGAGCGGGAGATGGGTACCATCCTGATCAATATCGGCAGCGGGGTTACCGACCTCATCGCCTACGGCGGTGGCGCTCCGGTCTACACCGGTGGGGTAAACCTCGGTGGAGAAGCGGTGACGGCAGATATCGCCTATATCCTCAACAAGAGCCGCTCAGCTGCTGAACAGATCAAGGTTGAGAGCGGACACAGCTACGTACCCTCGGTGGGAAGCAACGAGATGGTGTTGATCCCACAGGTCGGGGGGCTGCCTCCGATCCAGATGCCCAAGCGCGAGCTCTCCAAGGTGATTGAGCCGCGGATGGCAGAGATCTTCAGTCGCCTGAAGGGCGACCTGGAGAAGGCAGACCTCAACTGCTCCTTCGGCGGAGGGGTGGTCTTAGTCGGCGGTGGGGCGCTGTTAAGCGGCGTTACCGACCTTGCCAGCGAGATCTTCCAGCTGCCGGCGCGGATGGGGTTCCCTGAGGCGATAGGGGGGCTTGAGCGCTCCTATATCAGCCCAGACTATACAACGGTCCTCGGACTCTTGAAGAGTGAGGCACGAAAGGTACGAGAGAGTGGGTCCTCACGGACTTCCCACTCCAAGCGACGATCACGGAAAGAGGGACGGATGCGTCCGCTTTTGCGTGGATTTTTTAGAACACTCTTTTAAAGAAGCAGAGATAAGGAAGACGGTATGGATTTTGGCATGTTCGAAGTAGAAGATATGGCATCTGATGAGCAGACGACCAGTACCATCATCAAGGTCATTGGGGTCGGGGGAGCGGGGGGAAACGCCGTGAACCGGATGATCGCCAGTGGTCTGAAGAAGGTGCACTTTGTCGCTATGAATACCGATATGCAAGCCTTGCAGCGATCCAACGCCCAGATGCGGCTTCCTATCGGCAGGGAGCTTACCGGAGGTTTAGGCGCCGGCGGAGTCCCCGATGTCGGGGAGAAAGCAGCCCAGGAGAGCAAGGATGATATCCGCCGTGAGGTGGAGAACGCCGATATGGTCTTTATCACCGCCGGTATGGGTGGAGGCACCGGAACCGGAGCTGCTGCGGTCGTCGCCGAAGTTGCCAAGTCGTGCAATGCGCTGACGGTGGCGGTGGTGACCACCCCCTTTGACTTTGAAGGGAAGAAGAAGTTCACCCTCGCTCAGGCAGGCATCGAGAAGCTTCGCAAGCAGGTCGATACCCTGATTATCATCCCCAACCAGTACCTCTTGAAGGTGGTGGAGAACAATACCCCGATCAAACAGGCCTTCCTGATGGCCGATGAAGTGCTCTATATGGGGGTACAGGGGATCAGTGAACTGATCACCGAGCCCGGAGAGATCAATATCGACTTTGCAGACGTTAGGACCGTTATGAAGGGCAAGGGCGATGCCTTGATGGGCATCGGCTTTGGCGAAGGCACCAACCGTGCCGTCGATGCTGCCCGCCAAGCGGTGAGCAACCCGCTCTTAGAGAATGCTTCGATTCAAGGGGCGACCAGCGTCCTGATCAACCTCGCAGGAAGCGATAACCTCACCCTGCAGGAGTACCAGGATGTGGTTGAGCTGGTCACCGAACAGTGTGCAGATGATGCCCTGATCATCGCAGGGCAGGCCTTTAACCCTGAGCTCGGCGATCGAATCAAGGTAACCGTGGTAGCCACCGGCTTTGCACATAACGAACAGGCAGGAACTCTGGAATACGCTGAAAATGAGTTCACCCAACGGCGCTTCAGCACTCAAGACGCTGAGACACCTTCAGAGAGCCCTGCTGCGACAGAGGAGCAGGATATCGGTGCGATACAGGTGAACCGATGGCAGGATCTGCAGAAGCAGCTTGGCCGTACCTCCAACCCCTCTAGCACCGATTACTCGATTCCAGCTGTGCTGCGCTACTCCCAGAATAAGGGAGGGGATGAGCGGCAGTGATACACCACGGTGTTGCCGAAGAGTATGAACAGTACCTCCGCTTTGAGCGCAGGCTTTCAAGCGCCACCATCGCCGTCTACCTCAGTGAGGTTATCAGCTTTTTGGAAAGTGGGCTCGACCCCGATACCGTCGATGCAGCGCTCTTAGAGCAGTATGTCGTCTCTGCAGCAAAAGCGCGTGAGCTCAGCTCCCGCAGTGTCAGCAAGCTCTTAAGCGCGCTGCGCTCCTTCTTCACCTACCTGCAGCGTCAGCGCATCCGCATCGACAACCCCGTCACCTTATTGCAGCGCCCCAAGGAGGGCAGGCCCCTACCGGATGTGGCGAGTGTCGAGGAGGTAGAACGTCTCTTGGCAGCGATCGATGAGCGGGATCTCCTTGGGGTACGCGACCGCACCCTCTTTGAACTAGTCTACTCCTGTGGGCTGCGCATCAGTGAGGTCTGTGACCTCGACGTCTCCCACTATCATCGCTCTTCGCTCTCAGTCCTTGGCAAGCGCAACAAGATGCGCACCGTCCCCGTCGGGGAGGTGGCCCAGGAGCGCCTTGCTGCCTACCTCACAGAGATTCGACCACTTTTGGTAGGAAAACGCCGGAGTGAGCGGGCCCTCTTTGTCGGGCGCAGAGGCGAGCGCCTCAGCCGCCAAGCGGTCCATAAGCGCTTTGTATCCTATGCTGAAGCAGCGGAGGTGACAATGACTGTCCACACCCTGCGCCATAGCTATGCGACCCACCTGCTTGCAGGGGGAGCAGATCTGCGCAGTGTCCAGCAGCTCCTCGGTCACAGCGATATCAAGACCACCCAGATTTACACCCACGTTGACACCAAGCAACTGCAGGATGCCTATACACGCTTTCACCCGAATGCCAAAGGCTAAGCGCAGCCCGCTTGCCTCACAGCAGCGGTGCTAGCTATAGTGAAGGTGATGGAAGATCGAGACCGTATCGCCTCCTACCTGGAGGTACAGGAGCGCCTGCGTGGCCTCAGCGAACACACCCTCCTTGCGTACCGCCGCGACCTCAATCAGTTTTTGGTCTTTATAGCAGACCTTGGAATCACCCTCTTGGAGGTCCAGCCGGAGGATGCCCGCCTCTATGTCGCCTCCCTCTTTGACCTGGAGCTGCGAGAGACTACGATCAACCGCAAGCTCAGCGCAGTACGCGCCTTCTACTTCTCCCTCTTGCGCGGCGGTGAGATTGCTGCGAATCCCTTTGATCTGATCCGCACCCGCAGCAGCGCCGATCGACTGCCCACCTACCTCAGCCAGGAGGAGGTAGGCGAACTTCTGGCCTTACCCTATGATGATTACAAGAGTACCCAAGCGCTCTTGATCTTCACCCTGCTCTATGAGACCGGGTGTAGAATCGGTGAGCTGCTAACGCTGAAACAGGTGGATGTGGATACCAGCGAGCGGCGAATCCGTGTCCTCGGCAAGGGCAATAGGAGTCGGTATGTCTTCTACACTGAGCGCTCTGCACGCCTCTTGGACGCCTACCAGCGCTTGCGCAGCGGCCGGGTTGAGAGCGAGCTGCTGTTGGTGACCGCCGATGGCAAGCAGTTGCCTCCGAGCACCGTTGGTGCTATGTTTGCTGTGTACAAGGAGCGACTTGGGTGGCAGAAGCCATTTACCCCGCACGTGCTGCGGCATACCTTTGCTACCCATCTGCTCGACAATGGGGCGGACATCAGGCTGGTACAGGAGCTGCTCGGACACGCGAGCATCTCCACCACGCAGATCTACACCCACGTATCCCAAGCACGGTTGGCGAGCGTCTATCGCGAGAGCCACCCCCATGGAAGGAAACCAGATGAATAATTTGAAAGGAACAACGATAGTTGCTGTCCGCAAGGATGGCAAGGTGGCGATCGCCGGAGATGGGCAGGTCACCTTCGGCAATACTATATTGAAGTCCAACGCCCAGAAGGTGCGCACCCTCTACGGAGGGAAGGTGATCACCGGTTTTGCCGGTACCACCGCCGATGCCTTCACCCTCTTTGAGCTCTTTGAGACCAAACTCAAAGAGTACGGCGGGGATCTGACCCGTTCGGCGGTTGAACTCGCCAAACAGTGGCGCAGCGATAAGCATCTGCGCCAGCTGGAGGCGATGCTCTTAGTCAGCGATGGTACCCTGTTGTACCTGATCAACGGGGCAGGGGATGTGGTAGAGCCTGAGCGCGATGCGATCGGCATCGGCAGTGGTGGAAACTTCGCCCTCGCTGCAGCGCTCGCCTACCTGGAGGCTGCCGATCACCTCAGTGCTCAAGAGATCGCCAAACAGAGCGTACAGATCGCTGCAAAGCTCTGTATCTACACCGATGACATTATCCACGTTGAGGTACTATAAGTATGGAATATCCCAAGAGCCGTATGCTCGATGAATTGACCCCCAGACAGATCGTCTCAGAACTTGATAAGTATATTATTGGCCAGGACCAAGCGAAGCGTACTATCGCTGTTGCGATTCGCAACCGCAGCCGAAGGAAGAAGCTGCCAGCGGTGATCCGCGATGAGGTGTCCCCGAAGAATATCATCATGATCGGCCCCACAGGGGTAGGAAAGACCGAGATTGCCCGCCGGATCGCTCGGCTGAGCAACGCACCCTTTATCAAGGTGGAAGCGACCAAGTATACCGAGGTCGGGTACGTCGGACGGGATGTTGAATCGATTATCCGAGATCTGATGGGAGTCGCAGTCCAACAGGTGAAGGCAGAGCTTGCCGAAAGTCAGAAGGAGAAGGTCCAGGCGCGCGTGGAAGAGCGGCTCTTGGATATCCTCCTGCCCAAGGTGGATGAAAAAGCTACCGAGAGCCAGACGACAACGCGGGAGCAGTTTCGAGAGATGCTGCGCGATGGCGCCTTCGATGATCGGGAGGTGGAGGTCAAAGTCCAGGGCCGCAAGCATGTCGGCATCGAGGTCCTCGGCCAGCCCAATATGGAGGAGCTGCAGGAGGCGATGCAGAGCCTCGGCTCGATCTTTGGCAATCAAGGTGGACACACCAGAAAGCTCACCATCCGCCGCGCTCGGGAGATCTTTACCGAGGAGGAGACCGATAAGGCGGTCGACAACGATCGGGCGATCGATGAGGCGAAGGAGCGGGTCGAGCAGATGGGGATCGTCTTCATCGATGAGATCGACAAGGTCGCCAAGAGCGGCTCATCGGCCAGTGGTATCGATGTCTCCCGTGAGGGAGTACAGCGGGATATCCTGCCGATCGTCGAAGGGACCACCGTCTCCACCAAGTGGGGAATCATCGACACCACCCACGTTCTCTTCATCGCTAGCGGCGCCTTCCACGTCTCCAAGCCCAGCGACCTGATCCCAGAGCTTCAAGGGCGCTTCCCGCTGCGGGTTGAGCTCAACGAGCTGAAGGCAGATGATTTCTATCGGATCCTCACCGAGCCAGCGAACGCTATTACGATGCAGTACCGCGAGCTCTTGGCAACCGAAGGGGTGACGATAATTTTCGAGGATGAGTCGATCCGCCGGATCAGCGAGATCGCCTGGCAGGTGAACTCCACCAACGATAATATCGGAGCCCGGCGGCTCTTCACCGTTATGGAAAAGCTCTTGGAGGAACTGAGCTTCAGCGCTGATGAACTCAGCGGCCAAGAGATTCGTATCACCGCTAAGTATGTCGATGAACGGCTTGCAGAGATTCTGAAAAACGAGGATCTCTCGCGCTTCATCCTCTAGGAGGGACTGTGGAGTTTTTGCGCCTAGAAGCTGCAGATTATGAGAGCGCTGTGCTGCGTGCCCGCGAACAGTGGGGCAGTGCGGTGCGTATTCATAGTCGACGAGATTTCAACCTCGGGCGCAAAGACAGCCGCTGTGAGATCGCCTTCTACTTGGTAGATCTGACGCAACAACAGCGCTATAAGAGCGAGCAACACCTCCTCTTTCTGCTCGAAGCCAACGGCATCGATGCCTCCCTTCCTGCTATCACAGCGCTCCAAGAGGGGTGTGAACACTGGGAGGAGAGCGAGGTGGAGATGCACCTCATCGGTGCGCTCTTGGGAAACCTCAACTATAGCTATGGGTTTACTGAGCGCACCATCGTAGTTGTCGGCAGTGAGCGCCGCAGAACCGCAGTGAAGCTCGCCGCCACCTTGCAGGAGCGTTTGGGCAAGCGTGTCGCCCTCCTACAGAGCACCGCTGAACCGACGATCTTAGAGGAGCTTGCCACGCTGTGGAAGATTCCCATCTGCCGAGCTAAGAGCCAAGAGTGTGAAGCTTTTGAGTATCTGATCACCACCGAGGAGGGGATCGCAGACTCGGTGAATACCGTCGCCTCCCTCTCTCCGGAGGCGCTGATTTCCGATGCTGCTGCGGTGCAGGCGGATATGATCATCCTGCGAGACTTCAATGAGATTGCCATCCTAGGGCCGCTGCTCGGCGCTTTGTTAGAGAGTGAGCTGTCTTTGGGGTATATCGACCAGGAGTTTGCCGCCGATACGCTCTTAACGCCCGCATCAGCGTCGCTCTTTTTAGAGAAGCTGGAAGGCTTTCGGATCGATTTACACTCCCTCTTATTCTGAAATAGCGCGGAGCTTGCCTTGGCTGACCAGCGCTTGGACGATACTGCCTACCGCCGGAGCTGCGATTGTCGCTCCCCAGCGGTTCTCCCCCTGCGGGCTTCCTGCCCCCACATAGATGATATACTTCGGATTCTCAATCGGCACCATGGCTAAGGCACTGGTGTAGAGCGAGCCATCGCTATAGCTGCCGGTCTGGGGGTTGAGGATCTGGGCTGTTCCGGTCTTGATCCCCACCGAAACTCCCTGGACAGCGGCGAGGGTTCCCGTCCCCTCCAGCGTCGCTAGGCGCATCCCGTCACGGATTACCTGGGTTGTTTCTGGGGAGAAGATCTGCTGCACCACCGTCGGTTCTCGCTCCCAGAGCAGCTCGCCAGTAGCGCCGCTACGGCGTCGTAGCAAAAGGTTTGGAGCTAAGAGTTCCCCCTGCTCAGAGAGAGCAGTAGCTGCGACAGCCAAGTGCAAGGCGGTAGTGAGGAGCTCCTGGCCGAAGGCGATCGTCGGCTGCGATCGTGCTGACCAGGTGCTGGGCTCTGCGATGCTGCCACGAGCACGCGACGGCAGACCGATATCCCATGAGCCGGTGAGCCCGAGGTCGACCAGCGTCCGGTAGAAGCGCTCTGGATCGCTTTGCCGTGCCCAGTAGGAGATCGCCCCATTGCACGATTCGCTGAGCATCGTAACGGGGTCTACCTCCCCATGGACGCTGGAGCAGTTGATTGTAATAGGGGTATTTCCCGCAAGGAAGGTGTAGCTGCCATTACAGATAAAGGGTTCGCTGAAATCCACCTCCCCAGATTCAAGGATCGCCGCCATGCTGAAGAGCTTGAAGACCGAACCTGGCTCGCTGAGCTGGTTAACCGCATGGTTTCTGCGCTCTAAAGCAGTCGATTGACTGTAGCGGTTCGCATCGTACCACGGCCAAGAGCCGAGGGCGAGGATATCCCCATTCTTTGCATCGAGGACGATCGCTGCAGCGTACTGTTGCTGCCAATCGTTCGCCATCGTCTGCAACTGTACATCGACTGCGTACTGGATATCCAAGTCCAAGGTGAGGGTGATTTCATCCCCGTAGGTGATCAGCTCTTCACCCACCTTTGGCCAAGGGTTGAGGTACTGCTCCTGGCTGAACTCAATCCCTTCGATTCCTTCTCCACTGCTGTTGGTAAAGCCGATCGTCTGCACTCCATGAAAGTGCGCTGGCCAGGTGCGTCCCTGGTGTTTTTCAATGCTCACCTGCGCCCCAAGTCGGTTGGCAGCGATCGCCGCTCTAAGGGCGGCAGCACTCTGATCATCGATGGCATCTTTGATCTGCGCGTAGGTGGTATAGGAACGAGCTCGAGCTAGTACCTGGTCGGTGCTCATCTGCACATAGGGGGCGACAATTTCGCTGACAAAGGCCAAATCATCGATTGCCTGCAGGTGGAAGTAGACCCCCCAGTAGGGGGTTTGTATCGCTAATATGCGTTGGTTACGATCGAGGATCGTACCCCGTTCGACCGTCTCGGCGACAGGAGGATCCTCATATTGTTTGGTCGGAGTTGATGAAAAGACCATCAAAGCTGCCAATCGGGCGATAATAATTAGGAATAAAACAATAGTTAGGGCCTTGAAGAGGCTCATAATTGAGCGTTTTGGTCTGGTAGCCATCTTGGATTTATACTACTATGGAGAAAAGGTAATGTCGAGCGATGGCAAAAGATTATTATGATGACATGGAACACCAACTCTCTCGTCAAGGTGGTAGGGATGGATCCTCCAAACCGAGGATCACACTCATACTGACCATTATCTTAGGGATTGTTATCTGTGTGGCGGTGATTGTAATTTGGTACCTCTTCTCCCCGGAGAGCGGTGCTGTTGCACCGGCAGGTGCTATTTCCCAACCAGCGGTCGCTGTACGGCAGGTCGAAGATGCCCCGCAGCCGCCGCCAGAGAGTGAGCAGGTCACCGAAGCCCAAGAGCCACCGGCGGTGACACCGACTGAGGAGCGCCGGGAAGCGGTCTCACTCTCAGACCGTCCCACAGGAGTGGGCAATAGCTTGATGGTGCAGTACGCTGACCACCGAGTAGTGGAGGGGGAGGACCTACCTACCATCGCCGCCCTCTACGGTCTGCAGACCCAGACGCTGATCAGTATCAACCAGATTAAGAATATCCAAGCGATCCGTGAAGGGAGCGTGCTGCGCATCCCCGATCGTGATGGCAGACTCTATACGGTGCGTGAAGGGGACATGCTCTCCTCTATCGCCCGCAACCACAGCCCCAGCCTCGGCTGGAAGACCCTCCAAGAGCTCAACGGACTGAAGAGTGAGACGATCACCGTCGGCCAGCAGCTCTTCATCCCAGACACCTCTGCTCCGAGCGCTGTACAGCTTGTCGACCGTGCTCCCTTGCAGTTCCAGCGCCCGACGGAAGGAAGAATCACCACCTACTATGGGCAGGTCGCCGAGAACCCAGCAACAGGGGTTCGGGAGCCGTTGATGGGGATCCTCATCCAAGGCTCCTTTGGTCAGGCGGTCGTCGCCGCAGCGGCCGGACAGGTCGTCGATGCTTGGTATGAGAAGCAGGGTAGAGGGCGCTTTGTCACCCTCAGCCATGAGGGCGGCTACCGCACCACCTACTGCCATCTGGAGAATGTTGATGTGCAGGTCGGTATGAGCTTACCGAAGGGGGGGGTGATCGGATCGATTGGTACCAGCGGAACCGATTGGACCGTGCCGACTCTCTTCTTCAGTATCGAGCAGTCCGGCTTACCGCTGGATCCCAACAACTTCTTCTAGCGTCCACAACAGTGCTTATACTTCTTGCCACTGCCACAGGGGCAGGGGTCGTTACGTCCGACCTTCGGTTGGTTGCGACGCACCGTCACCACCGTCCCATCCTCTTTTGCACCCCGGTGGGTGCGCCCAGCAGCAGCTGCAGTAGCTGCGTTAGCGAAGGAGGTCTGGCTGCTATGCTGCTCGATCGTCCGCTGTTCGCCGCGCCGTCGCTGATAGCGGTTGGGGTCAGAACTGATCTGCACCCGTACCAAGCTCTGTGCCATGAAGAGCCGGATCGAATCTAGCATCGCAGTGAAGATCTCAAAGCCCTCAACCTTGTACTCGACCAGCGGATTCTGCTGGGCGTAGGTGCGCAGCCCTACCGACTCACGCAGCTCCTCCAAGGCGGTCAGGTGGTCCTGCCATCTGATATCGATCTGTCTGAGGTAGTGGAAGCGGAGGAAGTCGTGGAATGGCGCTTCGCCGGTGATGGCAACCTTTGCATCGATCTCCTGATCCAGCTGCTGTAGCACAGCGCGGCTCAGTGCCTCGAGGGTAGGCTCTACCGCTTCGAGATCGATGTTGAGGTGGAAGGTCTCTTCGATCCGTTGGGCGACTGCTGCTTTGGCCTCGGTGTCTTTGTTGGCAGCAAAGGTCTCAGCTATCACCTCAGAGGCGATAGCATGGACGCTCTTGCGTACCCGCCCCAGCAGGTTTGCTTCGCTGAGGATCGCATCACGCTCACGGTAGAGGTAGTTCCGCTGTTCGTTGAGCACGTCGTCGTAGTCCAAGAGGTGCTTACGGATCTCAAAGTTCCGCTCCTCCACCCGGTTCTGCGCCTTTTCGATGGCGTTGGTGAGCATCCGATGTTCGATCGGCGCTCCATCCTCCATGCCGATGCGTCCGAGCATCGAGCGGAGGTTGTCGCTGGCAAAGAGGCGCATCAGGGGGTCTTCAAGGCTGACAAAGAAGCGGCTGGTCCCTGGGTCGCCTTGGCGGCCGCTACGACCGCGCAGCTGGTTGTCGATCCTGCGTGACTCATGCCGTTCGGTCCCCAGAACATAGAGACCCCCGATCTCCTTAACCCGCTCATAATCGACTCGCCATGCTGGGCGCAGTGCTTCGATCGCTTCGGCGAGTTCTACAGCCGTGGCATCGCTGCCTACCTTCGCTCGCGCTCGCGCTTCAATGCTGCCGCCGAGCTTGATGTCTGTTCCTCGCCCTGCCATATTGGTAGCGATTGTCACAGCCCCTGCAGCACCTGCCTCTTCGATGATCAACGCTTCCCGACCATGGTTCTTCGCGTTAAGGACCTCATGGGGGATACCCCGTTGGCGGAGCATCGCTGAAATCAGCTCGCTCTTTTCGATGGAGATGGTGCCGACAAGGATCGGCTGACCGGTGCTATGGATTTCAGCGATCGCATCACAGATCGCCTGATATTTACCCGCTTCGCTGAAGTAGACTAAGTCCGGGTGATCGATTCGCGCGATCGGTTCATTGGTGGGGATGACCACCACATCGAGGCCGTAGATATTGAGGAACTCAGGAGCTTCGGTGTCGGCGGTTCCGGTCATGCCGCTGATCTTCTCGTACATGCGGAAGAAGTTCTGGAAGGTGATCGTCGCTAGGGTCTTGTTCTGTCCGAGGATCTTGATCCGCTCTTTCGCTTCAATGGCCTGGTGTAAGCCATCGCTGTAGCGCCTGCCGTGGAGGATCCGTCCGGTGAACTCATCGACGATCTGTACCTGATCGTCGGCCACCACATAGTCGACGTCCTTGTGAAAGAGGCGCAAGGCGCGCACCGCTTGGGTGACGTAGTGGACAAACTCAAAGTTGTTGTCATCGTAGATTGAGCCGTTGATCACTTTATGCTTCTGCAAAAGCTCCTCCATGTGGAGCATCCCTTGGTTGGTGAAGGTAACCCGCTGCTGCTTCTCATCAAGCTTATAGTCCCCTCGCTCGTCAAAGGCTTCGCTTTTACGATCGAAGCGTGCTAAGGGGTCCTGTTCGTAGTAGTCCCCTGTCTCAGGGTTCTTCTCACACTCGATGAGGTAGCCGGCGATCCGCTCTGCTCCGGAGACCTGGGCAGAGTCATCCTCGCTCTGTCCGCTGATGATCAACGGCGTCCGCGCCTCATCGATGAGGATCGAGTCGATCTCGTCGATGATGCAGTAGTGGTGCTGAGGCTGTATCTTTTCAGCAGCTGACCACTTCATATTATCCCGCAGGTAGTCAAAGCCAAACTCGTTGTTGGTCCCGTAGGTGATATCGCAACCGTAGGCGGCGCGTTTGGCCTCATTCTCCATATTGGAGAGGATCACCCCGACTGAAAGACCGAGGTACTCGTAAATCGGCCCCATCCACGCGGCATCCCGCTCAGCGAGGTAGTCGTTGACGGTGATAACGTGCACCCCTTTGCCGCTGAGAGCGTTGAGATAGGCAGCGGGGACACAGGTGAGGGTTTTTCCCTCTCCGGTCTTCATCTCAAGGATCTTCCCTTGGTGGAGGACCGCTGCTCCCATAATCTGTACATCGTAGTGGCGCTCGCCGAGGACTCTGTGTGCCGCTTCACGGGCTAGGGCAAAAGCTTTGGGTAGCAGCTTTTCGAGCGCAGTGCCTTCGGACACTTGGCTGCGAAAGCGGGCGGTCTGCTCCTTGAACTGGTCGGCATCTAAACTCTGTGCCCAGGACTCCTCTGCGTTGACCAGTGCAACAATAGGGTTCAGTGCAATAATATCTTTTTCTTGTTTGGTTTTAAACAGTCTGCGAAAGAGTGATTTGGCCATCAGCGGAATCTCCTTAATCGCAAGTATACTCATTCGGCGCCCCTGAGAAAAGGGAAGGAAGCGAGAAACAACGGGCCATTATTCCCCAGGTGTATCAAATTGTCCCTTTTTGCTTCTCTTTGTACCCCAGAGTGTGGTAGAGTAGGGTATGGTTGTCTGCTATACCGGAGGGGGGACCCTCGGGCATATCTATCCTGCTTTAGCGGTCTATCAAGCCCTCGCGGCAGAGTGTGCCCATCAGGCATTTTTCATCGGGAGAAAAAACGAGCACGAGCGCGCTGCAGTTGAGGCGACTTCGATACCTTTCTACGCTATCAGCAGTGGAAAGCTCCGCCGCTACCGCTCCAAGAAGAACTTCAGCGATCCTTTTTTGGTGATCGCTGGCTTCTTTCAAGCTTTGGTGCTGCTGATGCGCCACCGCCCGCAGGTGCTCTTCAGCAAGGGGGGCTTTGTGACCCCGCCGGTGGTCTTTGCCGCCTTTCTGTTGCGTATTCCAGTAGTCAGCCATGAGAGCGATAGCAGCGCAGGCTTGGCGACTCGACTCAACAGCCGCTTCTCACGGGTACTCTGTGTCCCGCATACCGAGGGGTTTACCCATCTGAAATCCAAGCGCCTAGCAGTTACCGGATCGCCACTTCGTCATGAAATCCTCACCCATACCCAAAAGAAGGAAGGATCCTTGGCCTGGTTAGATCCTGATGAGACCTTGATCCTGGTCCTCGGCGGTAGCAGCGGCGCTGAAGCGATCAACGCCTTGGTAGATCAGAGCTACGAAGCGTTGACTGCCTTAGGGTATGTTTACCATCAGTGTGGGCGAGGGAAGGCCAAGAGTCGCTCCTACGGATCGCGGTACACCGAGGTGGAGTTTATCACCGATGAGCTGCCTGCGCTCTTGGAGCGGGCAGATCTGATCATCTCCCGTGCTGGGGCGAATGCGATCGCTGAATTTGCCTACTTTGGGTCGGCGGTGATTCTGCTACCGCTCTCTCGTGCAGCAAGCCGTGGAGACCAGGTGGAAAACGCCCAACACCTTGCAAACAAGGGGGCAGCAAAGGTACTCTTTGGTGAGGTGAATGCTGAGCAGTTTATTGCTGCTGTGACCGAAGTGCTCACCGACCAAAAGTTGCTAGTCGCGCTGAGGGAGGCGATCGCCTCCCTCGCTGAACCACAGAGTGCAAAGAAGATTGCACAAATTCTGAAAGAGGAAGGGAGTTGCATATGCAGTGGGGAGTAACAATTGCTTCAATCTACTTTAACTCGATCGATATCATCGTCTTTGGCCTAGCGATTGTCGCTGGCATCGTCGGCACCTTACGAGGCTTCGCCCAAGCCTTCAGCCATCGCTCCGGGTTTTTTATCGGCTTCTTTGCCGGCCTGATGTTTACCAAACCCCTCTCGCTTCTTTTGCAGAACTCCTTTTATCTGCCGCCCCTTGCTTCAGCGCTGATCAGCTGGATCGTCCTCTTCTTCTTGGGCCACCGGCTGATGGTGATCGTCGGTCGTTTGGTGGAGACAGCGCTCAAGGCGATCGGACTCCACCATCTTAACAGCCTCTTGGGCTTTCTCTGGGGGGTGGTTGAGTTCGCCATCGCAGCAGCGTTAATCCTCTATATCCTTGAATTGCAACAAGCCTTCGACCTCTCGGTGGTCTTCGATCAGAGCCAGTTCATTCTGAATATCGTC
>DASRNL010000118.1:0-16138 GCA_035647415.1 Sphaerochaeta sp.
GGTGAGGCTTGCGATCCGTACCATCGTGCGCACCGCTTCCAAGGGATAGCGCCCTGCTGCAGTCTCTCCGCTGAGCATCACCGCACTGGTTCCATCGAGCACTGCGTTAGCCACATCGTTGGTCTCCGCCCGAGTCGGGCGAGGGTTGTGCATCATAGATTCGAGCATCTGTGTGGCGGTGATCACTGGAATTCCGACCTCGATACAGGAGCGGATAATCGTCTTCTGGATCAAGGGGACCTCTTCTGCGGGCACTTCGACTCCGAGATCCCCGCGGGCGATCATGATCGCCTCGCTCTCGGCGATGATGGTATTGAGGTTGGTAACCGCCTCAGGCTTTTCAATCTTGCTGATAATCGGAATAACCCGCCCATACTTCTCTTGCATGTGCTCCTTTAGCGCTCTCACATCCTTACAAGATCGCACAAAGGAGAGGGCGACATAGTCCACCCCGTGTTCAAAGGCAAAGGCAAGGTCGGTCTCATCTTTTTTGGTAAAGGAGCTCAGCTGGGCAAGCGGCACCTGCGGAAGATTTACTCCCTTACGTGGGAGGATTGTCCCATCTTCGATCATCGTGCAGTGGATATCCCTGCCTTCGATCGCATCGACAGTGAGGCTTACCAACCCATCGTTGATGAGAATTCGCTGCCCTACTTCGATCTCCTGGTGGAGATAGGGGTAGTCGATGGAGATCCGTTCATGGTTTCCTACCACCTCCAAGGTGGTGATGGTCAGCTTATCACCTCTCTTGAGGGTGTATGAGCTCTCTGCAAGCTCTCCGATACGGATTTTAGGCCCTTGTAGGTCCATAAAGATAGCGATGGGGACACCGAGCTCGTCGCTCGCCTTGCGGGCTTTTGCGTAGCGATCGTACTGTTCTTGGTGAGTTCCATGGCTGAAGTTTAAACGGATCACTCGGCACCCTGATGCGATGATCTCCTTGATGGTCTGGTAGTCGCTACTCGCTGGACCGAGTGTTGCAACGATTTTGGTATAGCTCATCTTTGCCTCCGAGCCAATCATCAGCGATTGTGCAAATTTTGTAAAGAGATTGTAGAGGATGATGCATATCACCCGAACGGGTGAGTGCGAATACCTAGCTAAGGCTATTGCTCGTTCTGCTTCTATCCGTAAAGTTATAGGGTATGGAAAAGAAACGATTGGCAGACTTCATTATTATTGGACTTTCTCTCATCCTCTGTATCGTTGGATTGATGGGGATCCCCTACCTCCATGTCGACTCATCTACCGATGCTTTTATCCCACTCGATGCTCCGGTGGTACAGACCAACGATGAGATCGAGAGCATCTTCGGCTCCCTCGATGCTGTTCTGGTCAGTATCAAGAGCGAAACCGGGCTCTTTACTGATGAGCATTTGACCCAGATTGCCAATCTCGCAGATGCGATCGCCAAGGTGGATGGCATCAAAGAAGCTATTTCACTGCCGACGATGCAGCACCTTGAGCCCGCACTCGACGGAGTTGAAGCGGTCACGATGTACGAAGGTGACATCGCATTGCTCGCAGAACGCCTTGTCGACTGGCTGGACTTCTACGAAGGGACGCTGATCAGCGAGGATCGTGCGACCGCTGCCATTTTGATTCAGCTCAACCTCGATGCCGATGAAGTGCAGCTGCTTGCAGATATCCGCGCTCTGCTCGCCGATGTTACCGGGGTAAAGACTGCGATCTTGGGGATGCCGGTGGTCACCGAAGAGATCCGCCTCAGCCTCCTCAGCGACCTCGGCTTTCTTATCCCGATCGTCGCCTCTTTGATCATCATCATCCTCTACCTCTTCTTACGCAGCGTGAAGGCGACAATCCTCTCCTTGGTCCCACTGATCTTCTCCAGTTCGTTAGCCCTCGGAATTATGGCCCTCTTCAATATCACCTTCACGATGGCCACCATGCTGGTGCCGGTATTGCTCTTGATCGTAGGCAGCGCCTATACGATCCACATCTTCAGCCACTTCTTCGAAGAGTACGAAGGCGGGGACCCCGCCCCAGTGTTGAAGGTAGTCGTCAGGCGCAATATCTACCCGATTGCAGCTGCAGCTGCCACCACCGCCAGTGGATTTTTAGCACAGCTTTCCAGCCCCTTAGGACCCTTCAGAACCTTTGGAGTGCTCTCCTTCTTCGGGGTGATCATCTGTGCAACCAGCTCACTGGTGCTCCTACCAGCTCTGATCCGCGTGATGTATCGCAACGGGCACAAACCACGGAAGGAGAAGATCATCAACGGCGAACGTCGCTCGGCAAAGCCGGTGGCTATAGCGGTGAATATCGCCACCAAGTGGGGAAAACCACTTCTGTTGGTAAGCTTCCTCCTCTTACTCATCTTCCTCCCCCTCTCCTATAGCAGGCTAGAAAATGGGACCGATATGCTCTCCTTCTTCCGCTCCTCCACCGACTTAGTGAAGGATACGCGTAGCTACAGCGAGGATATGCAGGGTTCCTTCTCCCTTTCGGTGATGGTACGCCCAGTCGGAGCCCAGACCCTCGCCCCCTCCACTCTTAAGACCCTCGAGGCAGCGATCGACACGATAGCCTCCGATGAGACAGTCGGTGGGGTGCAGTCGATCATCCCCTTCATCAAGCGGATGAACCAGCTGCTCGGCCCAGGTGAGGATACGGTAATCGCCTCCTCCTTCGAGGAAGAAGAGGATCTCTTCTTTGACTTCTTCAGCATGGATATGGGCTTTGACCTCTTTGAGGATGATTATGAGGACGAGTATATTGGTGAAGCAGGCGGTCAGGGGCGCTATGAGATCCCCAGCGATCCCGCCCTCTATGGCCTTGCAGATGAAGAGGAACTCGCCAGTCTCATCGCCCAATACCTGCTGCTCTACAGCTCCTCGCTTGATACCTTCATCAATGACCCGTTGGAGCCCGATGCCACGCTCTTTACCATCCTGCTCAAAAGCAGCGATGATAAGCACCTCGACTACTTGGACACCATGATTCCGACTCTCTTTCCTGAGGAGTGGGAGATTAAGATAGGCGGTGCTGAGGCGGTAAGCTTAGCGCTGACCACCTTGGTAACCAAGAGTCAGATCATCTCAATCTTCAGCTCCTTCATCGCAGTATGGCTCTTGGTGCTGTTGACCTTCCGCAGCCCCAAGCTCGCTACCCTCTCACTGATCCCCTGTCTCTTCGCCTTGACTGCGGTCTTCGGTGCGATGTCTCTTCTTTCTATCCAGCTCGATATCGTCACCAGCCTGCTCGCAGCGCTCTGTATCGGAGTCGGGGTCGACTATGCGATCCACCTTCTCGCTGCCTTCGGTCGTAGTGACCTGGAGCTTCCCTACATCCTCCATACCACCGGCAAGGCAATCCTTGCCAACGCAGCATCAGTTGCCCTAGGGTTTGCTGGACTGCTCTTCTCTCGCTTCACCCCGATTGCAAACCTCGGTTTGCTCTTCTGTATCGCGATGATCGCAGCAAGCCTCAGCGCCCTGCTGGTCCTTCCGGCTATCAAGGTGCACTTTCCAAAGCTCACAGAACCAAGGAGAAAAACTTCATGAAAAGAATACCCCTAATCGTCCTTATCGCCCTGGTGCTCACCAGCAGCCTCTTTGCTGCTTCGCTGACCGCTGATCAGATTATCAGCAAGGTCATCGATACACAGAAGTCTGATAGTGCTGCACTCGATTTGAAGCTCACCCTCATCGAGCCTAACGGCACCCAACGGGAGCGGAGGATTCAAACCCTCAGCAAGACCATCGATGGGAATACCAACACCATCACCGTCTTCCTCGCCCCTGAGAGTGTGCGGAACACCCGCTTCCTCTCTAAAGAGAGCAATGGAAACACTGAACAGTATATCTACCTCCCAGCGCTGAAGCGCTCCAAGCGGATCGCTGCCTCTGAAGAGGGAGGATCCTTTATGGGCAGTGACTTCTCCTATGCCGATATGGCATCTACTACCTATGATACCGATCAAGCTGTCCACAAGCTGATCAAAGAAGATGCTTCTACGTATACCATTGAGTCGATACCGAACAAAAAAACAGTCTATGGCAAGAATATAGTTGTGGTGGACAAACAGAACTTTCTGCCGGTGCGTGTCGAATTCTATGACCTCGATGGCAGGACCCTGCTGAAGACCTTAGACACCCACGAGGTGGGGATGGAAGACGGCAGACACATCACCAAGGTGCTCGTCATGACCACCGTTGCCACCGGTCACGCAACACGCCTAGAGATTGTACAAGCACGGTATGATATGCCGATCAGTGACAACTACTTCACCCAACGATTCCTTGAAACCGGGAGGTAATAATGAAGAAACGGATATTCACCATAGGATTAGTACTCACCCTCGTACTCCCCCTCTTTGCTTTTGACTTCTTCTTCGATGAAGGACCAAGTCGAAACATTTCCTTTGAGGTGGAGACTGGGGTACAAACCTTTGTCGATGATTGGGCGGTCGCCCCGATTGCCAATATTACCCTCAAGGCAGAGCAGGATGGAGCAAACTACCAAGCGATAGCTGAACTGAGCTACGATTCGGAGCTCAATAGCATCGAAGCACAGGAGCTCTCCATCTCCCTCTTTATGGGATCGGTAACGCTCAAAGCTGGCCTTATGCGCCACAAGTGGGGAAGCGCCGATACCGCCAGTGTCGTCGATGTGGTAAATGGACGTGATATGCGCCGAGGAATCATCGATGACCCTGATAAGATGAAGCGTCCTGACTTGATGCTGACCCTCACCAAGTACTGGGAGAACAGCTCAGTGGACTTTGTCTTCAAACCTGGCTTTAATCCTTCATTGGTTGCAATGGATGATTCACAGTTCAGTGTTTTAGATGATCAAACGAAGTTGTTGCTTGCGGCGAATCCAGTCGATGTCGATGCGCTTATCCCAAATACCCGAGAACTGCAGAAGTTCTCTGCAGGAGCTCGTTATCGCTTTACCTTTGATCCGATGGATATCGCACTGATGTACTACTACGGCTATAATCATGATCCTGGATTTACGGTTCAGCTTGCTTTTGATTTTTCAAATTTCCCAAACGTTACAGTGGATCCAATCCTTGGAAGCGAAGTGGTTGCATTTACCCGTCACCAGTTTATTGGACTCTCTTCGAGTCTCTTTCTTGAGCCGTTCACCTTCGCTTTGGAAGGTGGGATGTTCTTAAGTGAAGATAGCGATGGGACGATGCCAGAGCTCTATAACTCAAAGTTGGTCTACCTTGCAGAAATCTCGTACACCAACCCCAGCAATGCGCTCTTCTTGGCCTTCAACTACCAAGGGCAGATGGTACTCAACTACAGTGCAGATCTTGAACCATCTCCAACATACCCGTGGCTCGATACCGACTTGATGGCTGCCTTCAACTATCGACCATATCAGAACAACTTCGCCGTTGCAGTTGAAGTTCCCTTCATGCGAGAAAAGCTCAAAGTTCGTGCAGCTGGGACCTACCAGCTGGAGAGCCAAGGTTTTGCAATTATGGGTTCGACAACCTATGAGTTTAGCGACGATGTACAACTGTATGCCAAAAGCACCATCTACGGCTGCAGCAAAGAAGAACGAACCGGGATGTTCACAACCTGGAAAGACAACACATGGATCCAAGTGGGCGTGAGAGCTTGGTTCTAAACAATAACTTGTGATAGGATGGCCATGGAGGAATTCATGGCCATCCTGTCCGATATTTTACTTTTCATCACTACTGCGCTGGTGCTCTCAGTCACCATCCTCAGCGTCGTCCTCCGCGTTCGAGTCGCAGACTCTTTCTCCGGATCCTTTTTGATGGTCCTCGCCCCCTTGAGCTTACAGATGTGTCTGACCCTGCTCTCAGGGTATCTCAGTCGAGTGCTTAGTGCCGAACAGCTCGCATCACACTCCTACCACACCTATGTACTCGGGGCAACAATCTTCTCTATTCTGCTGACTACAGCCCTCTTGATGACGATGAGTCGCTACCTCATCAAGCTTTTGCCTGCTACCGCAGAGCAGAAGACCTTGGGAACCCGTATCCTTACTTTGATTATCATGCTCTTCTTCATAATCAGCCTCTGGGTGATCATCAGTAAAAGCGGTGGCAACTGGCTCCTGGCCTTCATCAATACGATGCACTACCACTTCTTCAGCGGTTCGATGTTCCTCGTCATCCACGGCATCATCGCCCAGATCTACGTCAAGAAAGCGACCACCTATGAGGAGGAGCGCCTGCTGAAAGGGATCAGCTATATCTTCTTGCCCCTCATCATCCTCTTCCCCTTGGATCTACTCTTCTTCCGCGAGCGTTTCTTTAAGTTAGTCTACCTATCATTCGCTGTACTCTCTGCGTACCTCTACTACTTCATCTCCCGACGCTATATCCTCACCTATGAACAAGCAGAGACCGTCAATGCACAGAAAATAAAGAAGTACGGCATCAGCGAACGGGAGACTGAGATTATCGAACTCTTAGTTGAAGGGTTGAGCAATCAGCAGATTGCAAAAGAGCTGTGCATCTCCCCCAATACGGTGAAGACACACATCAAGAATATCTATGCAAAAGTTGAGGTGAACAACCGCCTGCAGCTCTTCAGTCTGTTGAAACAGTAGTCTAGCGCCTGCGCCCTAGTGAGACCCGTAAGAGGGCTCCAAGATAGAAGATCGCTGCGATAATGACCACCATCGCCCCCACTGGGGCATCAAAGACCCACCCTGCCACCAAGCCAACAGTAGAAAACAAAAAGGCGTAGAGGGTAGAAGTAACCATCATCGATGCTAAATTCTTAGCACCAAAGCCTGCTGTTCCTGCAGGCAGGGTCAGCATCGCAATGACCATCACGATCCCCACAAAGCTCTGCAGCAACACCACCGCTACTGCGGTGACCGCCAGCACAGTAAAGAAGACCCGCTGGGTGGAGATCCCACGCACCTGGGCAAACTCCTCATCGAAGGCGGTCGCTTCCACCTGACCGTAGTAGCGCCAGACGAGGAAGATCACCACCAGATCGAGGCAAAAGAGGAGCAAAAGATCCTGAGTAGAGATGAGGAGGATATTGCCAAAGAGGTAGCTCGAAGGGTCGGAGTAGCCAGGGGTTTTTGCCATAAAGAGCACCCCGATGGACATGCCGATCGCCCAGATCGCTTGGATGAGAGTATCCTCACGCTCTTTGGATTTCAAGGAAGCTAACCCGATGAGCAACGCCGAAAGCAAGGCAAAGATAATCGCACCGACCATCGGGGAAAGCCCTGCAACGATGCCGGTTGCCGAGAGGTAGAGGGCGATGCCGATGCCCCCTAAAACGGCATGGCTAATCGCCCCCGCTAAGCTGGCGATCCGCTTTACTGTCACCACTGAACCGAGGAGTCCAAAGAGGATCGATGAGAGCGCTCCTGCGAAGAAGGCGTTACGGACAAAGGGAAAATCAGCGCTGAAAAGGGCAGCAAAGAACCCAGATATACCACCCATCCTACACCCCCTCCTGCATACAGAGATCTGCAGAGAGGTACTCATCATGGAGCACCTCCTTCGTCTCAGCATCGATCTGTGCCAAGGGGTGTTGCACCACTGTCCGTGCACTGCCACGCTTTAAGGCGTTGATACAAAAGACCCGATCGGTGAGCGCAGAGACATGGCGCATATCGTGGGTGACGATGAGAATCGTGCGCTCCCCTTTTAAGGAACCGAGGGTAGCATAGAGGCGCTCTTCGCTGACCTTGTCCATATTCGCAGTCGGCTCATCGAGAATCAACATCTCAGGATTCCCTATCAGCGCGCGAGCGACCAAGACCCGCCTGCGCTGTCCACCGCTGAGTTCGCTATAAGGTCGTCCATAGAGGTCTTCCAACTCAACTTGCGCTAATGCTTCTCGCACTGCCTCTTCGGCAATGCCTCGCCTATTGCGCCTGCTTGCATCGACTTGGCCCATCGCTACCACCTCAGCAACTGAGATGGGGAACGAGGGGTCGTAGCTAGCGTGTTGTGGCACATACCCGATCTGCGAGCGCCGCTGCTTCGGCGTCGCTCCTAAGAGGGAGATGCTCCCCTTTTGGGCATCCTCAAGGCCAAGGATCAGCTTCAACAGGGTCGTCTTTCCTGAGCCGTTAGGTCCGACTAAGGCGATGAACTCACCTTGATGGATATGGAAGGAGACATCCTGTAGCACTGAGAGCTTCGGGTAGGAGAACGAGACATCGTTGAACTGTAGGACGATGGGGCTGATAGTACTACTCATAGATTCTCCTTCAGTTCCTCACCCATATGGCGGATTGTATCGAGCCACTGATAGGCAAGTGGATCTAAGACGACCACACGCGCCCCTACCGCCTGGGCAACCCGCTGGGCGCTGGCTAGCGGAAACTGTTTCTGCACGAAGATCACCGAAGCTTCCTCTGCCTTCGCCTGGGTAATGAGGCGCTCAAGCTCGCGGGCGGTGGGCTCCTTCCCTCCGGTCTCCACAGCAGCTTGGTTGATTCCAAAGCTATCGAGGAAGTACCCAAAGGAGGGGTGATAGACGAAGACGGTACGTCCTTTTAGCTCAGAAAGCTCCTCTCTGAGCTGAGCAAAGGTGGTGGTAATCTCCTGACTCAGAGATGCTGAACGCTCCTGTACCACCTTCTGATCTGCAGGAGGTAACAGAGCAATGATCGCCTTAGTAGCGTGGCTCAACAGCACCTGCGCTTGGGCTTCTCCAAGCCAGGTATGGCGGTCGATATTCAACCCACTGGGATCATGGTGGTGATGATCATCCTCTTCGAGGGTACGAAAGATCATCCCTTCGGTCGTATCGATGATTTTGAGTTTCGGGTAGAGGCGTTCGATCTTTGGTTTGAGGGCAAGCTCAAACTCAGTGCCGCTGAGCAACCAGACCTCTGCTTGGGCAAGGCGCGCCATCTGTGACGGGGAGGGCTCATAGGAGTGCGGGTTTTGCCCCTCTCCTACTAACGTTACCGTCTCCACCACGTCTTTGGCGATGGAGTCTACAAAGTAAGCATGAGGGAGAATAGAGACCGCTACGATAGGTTTGCTGGGAGCCTGTTCCTTCCCTCCACTTGCAAAAAGCAAGAGGGAGGAAAACAGGAGCACTATAATCATGAGTTTACGCCTGTACATACGCACTCCTTTCCCCTTCAAGATAGTGAAGGTGCTCTAACTTTGCAACTCCTGATGGTTCTACTTCTATACAGCATAGCTCACACAAAACAGTGAGAAGTTAGGTTAGGCAACAAGACGAACGCCATCAGCGTATCAATAGGGCGTAAACAAAATGGTTAGAATCAACTTTCTTCTGCTAGAAGTTTTTTAACGAGCCGATACACTGTGGTAGATTCCATAGTTCTTGGCCAATCTTTACAGGGGGGATTATCCCGCTGCTCGGCTCGATGTACTGCTGCCTCTATACAATTCAAAGAGAATATTTGTGCAGCTATTCCTTTCATCATAATAGGGGACAGGGAGGTGTAAATATTCCTCCTAATAGACCAAAGGCTTCTTTTTGGCGTGCTTCATTTGCTTTCCTTGCCTTAGCACTGCTTCTGCGGGTGACTAAAGGTGATCGATGGAAAGAAACACTTGCCCTAGGTGGAACGGGAATGCTCTTCTCAGGTCTTCTTTGGGGTACCAGCGGATTGACCTTCTCAATCGGAATATATAACAGCGGTGCCGCAGTCCAATTGGTGATGCTCGGGCTTGCACCATTCTTTGCTGCAATACACTCCTATCTTTTCTATAACACCAAAAGTCACCCAATAACTCTTGTTGCCGCAGTAGGAGCAATTGCTGGCATCTTCTACATGTATAACAGCCAGCTCGATAGCGTTGGCTTTCGTAATCTTTACTATACGATCTGGGCGCCTCTTATATATGGGATCAACCTCTCGTTCTTACGTCAACATACAGAGATCAACCGTATCAGCGTTTCGATGGTCGGCGGTTTGATCGGATTGCTTATCTCCTTTGGCTTGGCAAAAGGTGATATTCGGGTGACCTCAGAGCAACTATTTCCGCTCCTAATTCTTGGGATTCTCACGATTCCTTTCGGTCAGACAGCTATCGGAGTTGGAACAAAGTACATCCCTGCCGGAGAAAGTGCGCTAATCTCTTCGCTGGAAACCATTGTCGGCATCTTTTATGTTTGGCTTATCTTAGCCGAAGTGCCTAGCAAAGAGACCTTGATCGGGGCTGCAGTTGTGTTTGGCTGTATCTTTACGAACACCCTGGTGCAAGCGTATCGAGCTCAGAGAAAAGAGTAACGATACACACGCTTCGCAATGAACCAAAATCCCAGACCCATCGGATGCATTGTGTTGTGAGCCGTAAAACAAAGGATAAATAGACCACCTTGCAATAGATCTAGTTGTATCTAGTTTTGGATGATACGTACTGGCACATTGGTAGATTTATGCCCATCGGTATACCGCAGGGTGTACGAAGATGGATAGACCTTCTCTGTCAAACATCATCGCCCTCCCTCAGTAAGAAAAAAGAGCTGTCTCAAAACTGAGTTCTGAAACAGCCCTGATCTATTACACCATGTGTGGTTCTCTCACTCGGCAGGCAGAGAAGAGAGCAGGCCATCGAAGCCTTCAAAGCTCAGCTCTCCAAAGAGACGCAGCAACAAAGTCAGGCGATCTTCCTTGAAAGAAGCTTGTAGTAAGAGGCTTCCTAACTCAGCACCTAAGAACTGTAGAGTAATTGCTAACGTTGTACTATCGAGCCACCCTCCCGACGCAGCTGCTTTTTGGGCAAGCGCCATCTTTTGAGGAAGTTCGATGAAGATATTCTCACCCATGCCAAAGGCAAAGGTGTACGTCCCACGATCCATCGAAAGGGTGATGCTACTCTCCTCAGAGAACAAGAAGCTTACGCTATTGAGCCCAAGATCATTTTTGTCAAAGCGGTAGAGTTTTTTCTCAACTGTCTGCTCCATGCTGCTGTTTTCTTTGTTCGCAATGACAGGCAGTGCAAGATCCTGGAGTACCGTCTCTAAGAAGGCATTCTCCGCAAGATCCTCTTCGATTGGACCTTCTTGTACGCTATCGACAATCTTCCAAATCTCCCGCATAATCGCACTTTCGTCCCCGGCACTTCCCTGAGTATCGGCAGTTGTGACAAAGAGCAAATCCTTTTCAGGGACACAGATCGCCATCTGTCCGCCCATCCCTAGCATCGCCCATCCGTCTCTGCTGGTGCGCCAGAATTTGTACCCATATCCGTTGCGAGATTCGCTGCTATGGCTCGACGAACTCAAATGTGTAGCGATCTGCTTGCTCGTCGCATCTTCTATGTACGAGGAAGAGACGCATCCTCTCCCCCCATCTGCAAGCACTCGAGTGACAGCTAGCAGATCGATTGGACGCATCATCAACCCACTGCCTCCAGCGGAAACTCCTTTAGGGTCAGTGAGAATATACGTATTCGGAGATATATCGAGATCGCCGAAGAGGTGTTCGGTAAAGAATTCAATGAGTTTTTTCCCACTGATCTTCTCAATCAATGCTCCTAGGACGTGCGTTGCTGAGGTGTCATACTGGAAGACCGTCCCCGGGTCATGGCTCGGCTCTACGGTAAAGAACGATCCAACCCAATTGGAGGAAAAGGAGCCGATATAATTACTTCTACCACCCACCTTGTAGGCAGTTCCGCGATGACAGCTTGCCATCATCAGCATATTGCGAATCGTAACCGCCTCCAACTGCTCAGGTACGGGTTCACCTGCAGGTAGCTCCTCAGGAAAGAAGGTGACAATACGATCATCCAACGAGAGCTTTCCTTGATCGACCAAGATTCCAATCCCCAAAGAGACAAAACTTTTGGTGATCGAGTACATCCGATGTAGATCATCACGCCCGTAGGGTTGCCAGTATGCTTCACAGACCAAGGCACTCCCTCGTGCGATCAACACACTATGCATTTGGATTCCCTGGGCAACTAATGAGGCGATTGCCTCTCCGATTATCTGTGCTGAAAGCCCCACTTCATGGGGTTGTGTATACGTAAAGATTCCTACCTGTGTATCAGCCATAATAGTTCTTCCTTACCTCCTTGAAGATAGAGTAAGGTCCTGTCCAGAACTCTGGACAGGACACCAAATATGCGTGCTAGCGTCTCACTTGCTACTGAACAAGCGAGTTCTCTCGCATGTATGCGACACCAGCGTCATTCCACTCCTTACCGCCCATCTTGTTGAACTGGTCGATGAAGCTCTGCCAGTTCGCTCGGGTGAGCTGTTTGCGTCCAGTGAGGAACTCAGCAAGGCTCTGTTCGTAATACCGCTGCACGTCGTTGGAAGGCACAGGCATTGAACCAGAACCAACGGCGAGCTTCCACGGTTGCTCTGCCATCGCAGTGCGATAGGAGAGTGGGCTCATCGCCTTTTTCGAATTACGAGCAACGTAATCGGGGAAACGGACCAAAATTTCCTCGTCGGTGTTCAAGAAAACGTTGTTTCGAAGCTGCGTCTGCACCTGACCGATTGGACCGAGGAAGGAGTTGTCACCAAGATTCCCAGCGGATGGCTGACCGCTCTCGTCGAGCACATAGTTCTTACCTAAGGTTCCGTATCCAAGCAGATAGTATGCTTCATCGGTTCCCATCCAGTCGAAAAGTCGTGCAATCGCTTCCAGTTTACCCTGGTTGACCGCTTTCTGGGAGACAGCATAGATACGATATCCCATATCCAAGGAACCGACAGCCTGCTCTCCGGTGGGTCCCATCGGAGCATCGACAACCACCCACTCACCTTCGGGGAAGTTCAAGTCGAAAGGAAGGTAGTTGGATTCACCGCTGAGGGCAACCCATTGTTCATACATGACGCCGAATTTTCCCTGCTTCCAAGCGGCACGGAAGTCGTCCTTCTTATATGCCAACCAGTTAGGATCGATAACCTGTGCATCGATAATCTTCTTCATGTAGACCATGAAGTCATAGAATCCTTCCTTATAGATGGCAAGTCCGAGGTTCTGTTCATCAAACTGCCACATACCGGTCACGCCAAAGGCTCCCATGATAGGCCAGAAGCGAGAGCCAGGATACCCCTTGAAGGTCGCATCGTTCTCAAGGAAGGCACCGAAGCCGAACGTATCGTGCTTACCGTTTCCATCGGGATCGTCAAAGGTGAAGGCGCGAAGCACTTCAAAGAGCTCATCGAGGTTTGTCGGAACATCCAAGCCGAGGTTGTCCAGCCAATCCTTACGAATCACCAGAGCCTCCTGCCCTTCTACCGATGCGGGAACAGACATACCCCAGTTGGATCCATTGATAGTAGAAAACTTGATCGAATGTTCATCATGGTACCGAGCGGTCCGGTTGGGCATCATCTCGTAGAAGTTGTCGAGGTTTGCCACCAGACCCTGTTTTACTAGGTTAAGCAGAACTGGACGGCTGACAAAAAAGACATCTGGTAGGTTGTTTCCTGCAGCAGCTGCTTGGATCTTCATATCCTGGTCGTTAGGGTTGGAAGGGACTGCCGAGAGTTTAAGGTTGATATTCAACTTCTCTCGAATCAGATCAAAGCCCACCCAATCTTCGGGGATTGGCCCTGCTTCGGTCATCGCTGCCCCATACCAGAGTTCAATCGTAACCGGCTTGTCAGCACTTTCAGTCCTTCCTTGGCCAATCAAGGGGGTGACTAAGAGTGCAATGAGAACGAGCGCTGTAATCAGTTTTTTCATTCTTTTTCTCCTCATTTCGTGTTACCTTCTTCATCTAGCAATCTCTCGATGAAGTTTGATTTCAGTGTACGGCGGTCGAGTTGCAGTTTGAATTCAATGTTTTGTACTTTTCCGACTTTTGATTATTGCACGGTATTCTAATTCGCCATCCATTGGCACTAGAGCTGCGATACCAAACTCAGCCCCGCAGGCAGGTCCAGATGGGTAGGCGACTAGTGTATTCGATCAACGAGAAAAACGGATGGAGTTTTCAGATTGTTTCTAAAAGGAGCGTGCTATCCTAAGACTGAAGATCGTCCATAGGATAGGTTGGCACACTTTCAAGAGATTTATAAAAGCCTGACACACGCTGTAGCGCACCAGCTCTTCAGCCATGCATAGCGCTATTAGATAACAAAGCTCTCGATGTCGGTGCGAAGGATCTCGATCGCACTTGTTTTGTCCCCCTCTTTGATGAAGGAGAGCATATCTCGGTGCCGGCGAGCGGTGCCTACAAAGGTGCTCTCTCGCCATACATCGACTTGGAACTGTACATAGGCACGGGTCATCAGCTTCAGCGCCCCTTCCACCGCCTTGTAGAGTCCATCATTTTGATAGAGTGCCGCTAAATCAAGATGAAAGCGACTATTGCGACCCCAGTGTTCCATTACACTCAGCTTTCCCGGAGGCGGGGTTTGATCTTTCATAATCCTATCTACATGCTCGTCAGTTACCAAATCCCAGTAGTGATCGAGACCACCGCACTCAAGGATGACACGTAGGTCTCGGGCATTTCTGACATCCTTTTCGACGATGGGAGTCACTTCATACCCGTACCGGGGGATCGAACGGAGCAGCCCTTCGTTGCAAAGCTCAATCAAAGCTTCGCGAATGGGACTCTTGGAGACTCCAAAGCGTTCTACCAGCTCTTTTTCGGTGATGTGTTCAGTTTCTTGGTATGAGCCGAAGAGAATATCGTTGAGAATTTCATTATAGATGCTTCTCTTGAGGGTATTCTGTCCACCCTCTTTTTGGAAAACATTGGTCATCAGACCCCCCTCTCTCCATTTGAGTATAGCAATATCACCTTTGATTCTCAATGTTTTTGGTTTCCCTCGGTAAATAGGGCTTTACGAATCAACAGCACCATGCTAATATCTTAGTAAGATATTTATAACATATCAAGAATGAACAAGCAAGTTAAGAGTACGAGGAACAGATGACAAAACGTGAACGAGTGAATGCAGTGCTAGCTGGACAGCGTCCAGACTTCATCCCGACCAGCTTCTCCTTGCACTTCCCAACGGATCGCGAGGCGGCCCTGGGAACCGCCGAGACGCACCGCCAATTTTTTGCAGAGACCGACGTGGATATTTTAAAGGTGATGAATGAACACCAGACTCCATCGGTTTCAGGCATCACGATCCCCACCGATTGGCAGAAGGTACCCACCTTCAAACGAACCGATAGCTTCATCCAAAAGCAGGCTGATGTCATCAAAGAAATCTGTGACACCAACGTCGAAGATGCTCCGGTGATTGCCACTATCCACGCAACCTGTGCATCGACGGTGCATGCGATGCGCCCTCAGTACTCCGACTACTATGAGATTCGTCGCGTACAAGCTGCCCACTACCGGGAGAACCCCACCCTCTTTCTTGATGGGGTAAAACGGATCGTCGATGCGCAGCGGTATATGATTGAAGAGATGATGCGGGCAGGAGCCGATGGTATCTATTTTGCCGTCCTCGGCGGTGAAGGCGATATCTATACCGCCGAAGAGTTCGATACGGTTGTAAAGGCTTTTGACTTAGAGCTGCTAGAGCTCGCCCGCTCGCTCGGCTCGTCGGTAACCCTGCACCTCTGCAAACAAGGGTTGAACTTCGATTATTTTGACGGGTATGAGCAGTATAGCGATATCATCAACTGGGGCGTCTATGAGAACGATTTGAGCTTGGCAGCCGCCAAAGAGCTCTTTCCGAACAAGACCCTCATGGGCGGCTTGGCAAACCGCAGTGGGGTGATCGTCGAGGGCACCGATGCAGAGCTGACGGAGGAGATCCACCGGATCATCGCAGAGATGGCGGGGACCCCCTTCATCCTCGGTGCGGACTGTACCCTCCACTCCGATATGTCCTATGAGCGGATTCATACCGCTGTAAAGGCAGCTCGGTCAGCTATTTTGTAATGCACATGGACACTTCTCAGAAGTGACATTATAGATTAGTACACCACAAAGGAGTATGAAATGAAAAAGAAAAATCTATTGTTGATTCTTCTGCTGGTCTTCCTCACCGTTGGATTGACCGCCGCAGGCTCGAAAGAGAGCGCACAGAAGGATGGACTAGAGACCATCACCTTCTGGTACAACCCTGCAATCGTTGAAGCAGGCAGCCCTCCAGCAGACTGGTTCGTCTATGATCGAATCCGTAATGAGCTTGGAATCGAGCTGGTGCTCTCACCGCTTCCCTCCGATGCCAACGACCGCGATACCAAGGCATCTGCAGCTGGAGCAGCGAACAATCTTCCAGACATGCTC
>DASRNL010000119.1:0-4614 GCA_035647415.1 Sphaerochaeta sp.
GTCCCACAGTCGGAGCGCTTTTGCTCCAGCTCTTTAGTTGGCGGGCGATCT
Organism: Sphaerochaeta sp.; assembly: GCA_035647415.1. Taxonomy (GTDB): domain Bacteria; phylum Spirochaetota; class Spirochaetia; order Sphaerochaetales; family Sphaerochaetaceae; genus Sphaerochaeta. The sequence continues at coordinate 52 of DASRNL010000119.1, forward strand.
TTGTCGTCACCGCTATAGGTGCTGCTGCCCTCCTGATTTGGGCGCTGCGGGCGATGGAGCGCGGCGAGGCAGGACAGGAGAGTACAGGAGACCTCTTCTCGATTCTCCTCTCTATCGTAGGCTTTGGGGCAGTGGTCTATGGACTGCAGCAGCTCTTAGCACGAGCCCCACAGCGCTCTCTTGCCATAGGACTGCTGTGCCTTGGAGTAGTTGCGCTGATTCTCTTTGTGCGCAGACAGCAGCGCCTTGCTGAGCCGATGCTGAACCTTGGCACCTTGGAGAACCGTCTCTATCGCACCGGGGTGCTTCTGATCATCATCACCCACCTTTCGATCTTCGGCACATTCATCGTCCTGCCGATGTACCTGGTCAATGTAGCGGGGCTGCTTCCCTTCTGGGCAGGGGTGGTGATGCTCCCCGGCGGTTTTATCGGCGCCTTAGCCCCCTCGATCGCAGGCCGACTCTACGATCGCCTCGGAGCACGAACCCTCTCGATGGTAGGCTTCTTCCTCCTCTTTGCAGCAAACCTGCTCTTCTCTTTGGTCGCTGGAACCACCAACGTCGTAGTGTTAGTGGCGATCTATGTGCTCTTGATGTGCGGCTTTGGCATCACCTTAACCCCGGTTCAGACCCACAGTCTCAACCAACTGCAGCCAGCGGAACTGACAGACGGAACTGCGATCCTCAACACCTGCATGCTGATCGCCTCCTCGATGGGAGGCTCGCTCTTCATCGCGCTGTTAAGCGGCAGAAGTGCTACTTTCGCTGCCCAAGGCGCAGCGGGAGATCCCTTTGTCGCGGGGATGGTGTTTGCTTACCGCATTGCCGCAATCGTGGCGGCAAGCGGCTTGGCACTCAGTCTCTTCTTCGCAGCTGCTAAGGGTGCTGCAACCAAGAAGTGAGCTATATAGAGATCAAAATAGCTACAGGTACCTTCTTCAAGGTGAAGCAAAGTATGCTGAACGAAAGAAGGGAGCGCTCTCAAAAGAGCGAGGCACCCTCCGTTGAGAGTGCCTCGTTGGTCTTGGGCCCAGAAGGACTTGAACCTTCGACCCACAGATTATGAGTCTGCTGCTCTAACCGACTGAGCTATGGGCCCGAAAACTGCTAGTAATTTACGGTATTTTATCGACAATGTAAAGGAAGAGGTTCCACTTTCACTTTCTGCTTGCTATGATGGGAGTTGTTATGAAGAAGCGAACACTCGGGCTCATCGGTGCCCTCCTCTTATTACCTGCTCTACTTTTCGCTCAATGGAGCGCCCTCTATGAGGGGTGGAGCGGACATCCTCGGATCGGCGGTGGTGTTGTGCCTACCGTCCTCTCTGCAGGCATCAGCTACCAGAGTAGAGGCAGAACCTCCCTCTCTGCACTCAGCACTTTCGGCTATACGGAGCGTATGCTCTACCAAGATCCACTGACTGGTGCACTCTCTGCTGGTGTGCTGATCTACGACCTTGTGCAAGCGAGCTCCCTCGCTGCCATAACCCAATCATTTGGAGTACACCACCTCAGCCTTGGAGTGCAGGGGACCTTTGAACGGGCCTTAGACTCGCTGGTGGTCGGGAGCACCGACCTGCCGAGCGGTCTTGTCGCTCCGCTCTCGGCCTGGAGTGCCAACTCGATCTATGGTGATCTTACCGGTTTGCAGGGCAAGGCCTTCTTCCATTACCGCTTCGGTGAAATCAGCGGCATGCCGATCTCCGGTGCAGGGGCGCTGGGAGATCTCCACCTCGCCTATAGCTTTGGCACCCATACCCTCAGCGCTACTGCAGCGCTCTTGGGGATGACGACCTTCCACCATACCACCGAGGGGAAGCAAAACCTCTTTGCTATCAGCTTCGCCGATCGCATCAGCGCCAGCTATATCTATGGAGATACCATCACCTTGCTTGAGCAGGAAGGGACCACCTTAGGGGAGAAGGTCCGCGGATTTGGGACCTATCAATACCCGCTCACGTTTTCCATCGCCAACCAGGCGGAGCTGCGCTTCAGTGGCCCGGAGCTGTTGGGCTCTGCTATCTTCCCGCGCTTTGTGATCTTCGTCGATGTCGGCTATGGGGTAGGGGAAGTTGCCAATGCTACTGCCGCGGGTATAAGCCAGCGGCTGCTGGCCAGTGCCGGAGGGACCTTGGTCTTCACCATCGGACCGTGGATGGACTTTGGGTATCAGGTAGCGTACTTGATCGCCGGAGAGAACCCCGCCTATCCACAGGCGAAGATCGTCGGACAGTTGATGGCACATTTGCGCTTCTAACGGTAGGGATTAGCCTCACTCTTCTTCAAGACTTCGCCTTCGGAGAACCCGAGGGCGGAGAGGATCTGCATCGTACGCTCCAGCTGGTAGGCAGGAATCCAGCGCACCGAGAGGCGAACCGCACCGCTACTAGGGACCAGCTCCGCCCAAGGATGCAACCCCGCTGTGTAGAGGCGATCGTACTGGGCGTAGGCGGTGAGCAACGAGGAGAAGGCCCCGACTTGGATCTGGTACCAGCCGGTATCGCCTGCGCGATCATACTTGGATTCGGGGATCTCCGGTTCAAAAATCAAGGTGAGCGTCACATCACCAATCCCTTGTTCTAACAGGCCGACCTTCTCCGCTGCATAGGGGGTGAGGTCGATGATTCTCCCCTCGACGTACGGGCCGCGGTCGTTGATTCTCACATCGACGCTTCTGCCGCTCTTTGTGTTGGTCACCCGGACGATCGTGCCGAACTTCAGGCTCTTATGAGCGGCATTGAGGCTGGTGGGGTCGAACTGCTCCCCGTTGGCGGTGATCGCTTCGCTCTTATCGCTGGTGTACCAGCTGGCGATTCCTTCTTCAATAATCGTACCTGGCTGCATCTTCGGTGTCTCTGCATCGGCAAAGATCGGCAGCAGCAAGGCGCTGAGGGTGAGCAGGAGAATCAATAGGCGTTTCATAGCTATCAGTATAGGCCCTCTTGGGAGGATTTGGCAACCAACAGTTGAAAGAGTCGACCCCTTTTCCTATAATCGATTTTATGAGTCAAAAGATCGTATCCACACACTGGGCAGATATCTATGCCGAAAGAATTATTCGGGAGAAGGGTGAGAAGGAGCGCTATGTTTGCGCCAGCGGTATCACCCCCTCTGGGACTGTACATATCGGAAACTTCCGGGAGATCATCTCCGTAGAGCTGGTCGTACGAGCGCTCCGTGACCGGGGTAAAAACGTCCGCTTCATCTACAGCTGGGATGACTATGATGTCTTTCGCAAGGTCCCTAAAAACATGCCAAAGCCCGAACTGCTCGCCGAGTATCTGCGCAAGCCGATCACCTTGGTCCCCGACACCACCGGGGTGGCAGAGAGCTATGCACGTGCCCATGAGATCGAGGTAGAAGAGATCCTGCCGGTGGTAGGAATCGAGCCACAGTACCTCTATCAAGCGGAGCTCTACCGCACCAACACCTACGCTGAGGCGATGCGTCTGGCGCTAGAGAAACGCGCTGAAATCCGGGAGATCTTGGATGAGTTTAGAACCGAGGAGCTCGATGAGAGCTGGTGGCCGATCTCAGTCTTCTCCTCCTTTACTGACAAGGATACGACGACAATCCTCGACTGGGATGGCGAGTGGGCGATCACCTATCGCGACGATGAGACCGGTCAAGAGGAGACGATCGATCTTAGGAGCACCCCCTATGCGAAGCTGCCGTGGCGGCTGGACTGGCCGATGCGCTGGGCCTTCGAAGGGGTAGACTTTGAGCCGGCGGGCAAGGACCACCACAGCGAGGGCGGATCCTTTGATACCTCGCGGAAGATGGTCCGCGTCTTCGGAGCAGAGGCGCCGGTCTCCTTCCAGTATGACTTCATCTCGATCAAGGGCAGGGGAGGGAAGATCTCCTCCTCCAGCGGAGAGGTGATCTCCTTGCGCGATGTGCTGGAGATCTATACCCCAGAGGTGACCCGCTATATGTTCGCAGGGACGCGGCCCAACAGCGAGTTTGCGATCTCCTTTGATTTGGATGTGTTGAAGATCTACGAAGACTACGATACCTGTGAGCGGATCTACTTTGGTCTGCATGAGGTCAACGAGAAGCGTACCGCCCGAGAGAAGCGGATCTACGAGCTCAGCCAGGTGGGCGAGGTCCCCGAGAGCGAGAGCTTCCAGATCCCATTCCGACACCTCTGCAACCAGCTGCAGGTCTTCAGCGGCGATATCGAGGCGACAATCGACTCCCTCGGAGCGATGAGTGAGAGTCAGCGTGAGCGCCTTAGTGTCCGTGCTCGCTGCGCGTGGAACTGGATCACCACCTACAGCCCAGAGGAGTTCCGCTTCCGCCTCTCCGATGCGACAGATCCCTTGGTGAGCGTTAGCGAGCAAGAGCTCGCTGCGATCCGTGACCTCGCTGCCCTGGTAGCGAAGATGGAGAGACTGACCGAGGATGAGTATACCACCGGCCTCTATGATGCTGCTAAGGATAACGAGCTCGCCCCGCGGGAGTTCTTCAGCTTGGTCTACCAGGTGCTCATCGCTAAGGAGCGTGGGCCAAAGCTTGCCCCCTTTATTCAGACCTGTGGTAAAGAGCGGGTGCTGGCAATCCT
>DASRNL010000120.1:0-3636 GCA_035647415.1 Sphaerochaeta sp.
TGCCCATTTTGTTGAACAGAGTGGGGAGCCTACCTATACCACCCTCATAACCGCCGAAATGGCAGAACTGGACTTCTCTCGTTCAGCCCAGGAGCTGCACGCCCAAATTCGGGCGATGGCACCGTGGCCGAAGGCGAGGGCTCGCTATGACGGACAATTGCTCTATATCAACGAGGTCTATGGGACCCTCGCCGAGGCTGGCACCGATGCTGTCCCTTCTGAAGCAAAACCGGGGATGGTGGTTGCCAGAGATCGCAAGCGTGGGGTAGCGATCGCAACGGGAAGTGGCCTGCTCTGGGTCACCGGCTTGCAGCTTGAAAAGCGCAAAGCCCTCGACGCCCTCTCCTTTCTCAACGGCAACCAAAGTTTCTTGGGGGCAGAGCTCACAAGCGTATGAAGAAGATCGGTGTTCTGCTGCTTGTTGCAGTGATCTTGCTCGCTCCACTGGGAGCGAAGACTGCACTGGTGCTCGGAGGCGGTGGAGCCCGCGGGCTTGCCCATATCGCCGTCCTTGAGGGCCTTGAAGCCGAAGGGATCGCTATCGATCTGGTCGTAGGCACGAGCATGGGAGCGTTGGTTGGTTCGCTCTATAGTGCTGGCTACACCCCCAAGGAGATCCGCACGCTCATAACTCAGACCGACTTGCTCGGTCTGTTTCTGCAAAGCCCCACCGCGAGCAACCGCGGTCAAGGGCGTGCCTTCTACACCCCCTTTGAGCCTACTTTCACCTTGGACTTCTCCGCCCAAGGGGTCGACCGCGTGCCTGCAATCCTCGGTGATCAACGGATCTTGGAGTTGTTAGGGTTCCTCTTAGCGAAGCATCCAGCTCCGCTGGACTTCGATGCGCTGCCGATTCCTTTCCGTGCAGTCTCCACCGATGCGGTGACCGCCGAACGGGTAGTGCACGAAGACGGTTCACTGGTGCAGGCGGTGCGCTCTTCGATCTCCATCCCGATGGTCTTTGCTCCCTTTCCCAGTGGCGATGGGCGTCTCTTGCTCGACGGAGGCTTGGTGGACAACCTTCCGATCGATCTGGCCTTCGAGCTCGGTGCCACGACGGTGATCGCCAGCGATGTGAACACCGAGCTGCTGGATGATCTCTCTGAGCTAGAGAGCTTCTCTGCCATCGCGATGCAGTCGATGAGCTTGGCGACCTATACCAAAGCGGTTGCACAGCATGATCGAGCAGACCTGCTCTATGTGACCCCACTCAAAGATATCAACGCCATGGACTTTGCCCATTGGCAAGAGATTATCGAGCGCGGTGAGGAGCAAGTAGCGCTGCTAAGCGATGAGCTCAGCGCTCTCGCTGCACGCCTGGCAGAAGAGCGTCCGCTGGTGGTCGCTGATCCTAACCGGACAGGTGTCTATGCAGAGCTACCAGACCCACGTATCACTGACATCGTGGTATACGATCTTTCCACCATTCAGAGCAAGCGTCCCCTACAGGCGGATATGTTCTCTTCCTTCATCGGACGGAGGGTCGATGCACAGACCGACCTCGAGCTGAAGCAGCGTCTCAGAGAGGTGCGGGTTACCAAAGGGCTCTCCTCACTCTCCTATGAGATGGGGGAGGATGGAACGCTGATCTTGCTGCAGCGTGGGTACGGAGCCTCTCAAGGTCAGGTGACGATGGGCTTTAGTAGTGATGTAGGATTCTCCTCTGGTCGAGCTGGGTGGGACAGCTGGATTCAAAGCGATGCGTACCTGCGTGCTAGCATCGACGAGCTCTGGGGTTCGGTTTTCCGCTTTGAGGTCTATGGACAGTTGGGAACCAAGAGCGAAGTACGGGTGACGCTAGCCTATCCGCACACACTCCACGCTTGGGGGCAAGCAGGTATCGACCTCAGTGCAGGCTATCAGGTAGGCGGGCTTTCACCGCGTTCAAAGTGGAACCTTGTTGCCCAGAACGCTGTCTTGGATCGAATCTTTGCAACGAGCATAGGCGGTGCCTTCTCTGTAGGTAACTCCTTGTACGTCCGTTTTGAAACCCAGTATGAATACGCGTATCTGCACCCCTCTGTCTATAGTGCGAATCAAGTGAACCATATCGCTGCCGTTGCCTCACTGCACTACAATACGATGGTCGGTCGTTTCTCCGCCCAAGGGATCCATGCAGATCTCTTGCACGCAATCGGCTACGCAAAAGAGCTGACTTGGCAGAGCAGAGTGTATTTCATGCAGAAGATCGCTCTTGGACCCCAAGATAGCCTCAGCTATGGTGCTCAAGTTTCGATGCTCCGAGGCCCCTATCAGCTCTCTAGCAGCTATCACGACCTCGGCGGGCTCGATGGGATTCCCGGGTATGGCCCAGGGAAGTTGAGCCGGGATAGCGCCTTGGCGACCGTTGCGTGGCAGCATCGTTGGTTTGAAATTCTCGGATATCCAACCTACCTACAGCTCACCGTCCGCGGGGGTATCTTCGATGGATATAACCCCTACACGAGCTCATCAGGTGGGTCGATGGAGCCCTTCTCTGATCTTGGGTGGGATGTCGGAGGTGGAATTTCCTTTGGATTGGGAGCGCCAATCGGTGAGGTGATTCTCACACTTGGCGCTTCAATACAGGGTAGCGTGGCGGTTATATTCGGTGTCTATTGAGTATTTCGTTACATTTTACCTGTTCAAGTGTTTATATGGTAGAACTGCATCATACTGCGAGTATCTCGCACAATCTCGATGCACCGCTCCGCCGGAGATGATATTCTCGATGGTATAGAGTGAGCCCTATGAGGAGGCAGAGTGATGGATAGGCGTTTGCCCTTGCAAACATGGATACGGAGGACGGGATGGATTTTGACCGTTGTAGTGGTTATCTTGGTCCTTTTCTTCTCATTGAGCCCGCCGGGAAAATCTCCCAATGTTTCATGGATTCCTTTTGGGGATAAGGGGGGGCATCTGCTTGCCTACGCTGCATATGGATTTTCCTCTTTCCTCGCCACCTTACAGGTTCCTGGATCGTCAGAGAAAACCCGCCGCCGCCGCACCTCAACGCCCAACTTGCATATCTCCTCGTGGGCGGGCAGGTCGATTTTCATCACCTTAGTCAGCGGCACCCTTCTTGGGGCTGCGGTGGAGTTGGTCCAACCGCTCTGCGGACGGAGCGCACAGTGGGGGGATCTGTTGGCGGACTTCATGGGTCTGATCGTAGGGTTGGCGGTAGTGCTGATCCTCTTAAAGATCGCTGGCTCCTACTTTGTGACTCGTCCATGGCTCTATGATCCAAACTGGGAAGAGGGGATCGATGAACAAGCTATCTGATCGAATCCGTGATGCGCTGATCGATGCTGCAGTAATCCTCGAAGAGGATGTAAAGAGCCGGATCCGTTGGGCGCGCGAGGTCGAAGCGACTGTCTTAGGGAGTGAGGCGAGCCTCGCTGTCTTGGATGCCATCCTAGAGAACCTAGAGATCGCAGAAAAGACTCGGGTGCCGATGTGTCAGGACACTGGTCTTTTCTTGGTCTTTGTCGATGTGGGCACTGAAAGCTCCCTCTCCTTAGCTGAGACTGAAGAGGCGATTGTCCAAGGCTGCCAGCAAGCTGTTGAGGTGGCTTCCTATCGAAGATCGGTCGTAACAGACCCGCTCTTTGAACGAAAGAACACCACCAACAACCTGCCTCCCTTGATCTACTGGAA
>DASRNL010000121.1:0-2767 GCA_035647415.1 Sphaerochaeta sp.
CTACCCTCTTCTCCACGATCAATATGCTCCTCTTCTTCCCCTTCGTAAGTCAGTACGCTCGCTTCATCGAGTTCCTCGTGCCTGCACGCGCTGAGTACGATGAGGGGACCTACCACTTCAAGTACATCGGTGGACTCTTCATCGACAGCCCAGAGATCTACCTCTTGGCGGTGCGCGATGAGATTCAGAAGATGGCGAACTTGGCGTGCAATATGCTCACCCGCTACCGCGAGATGTTCAACAACAACGAGATGGAGATCGAAGATGCCGTCTATCGGATGAAGCGCGATGAGGAGTATGCCGACCAGATGCAGGAGCAGCTCTCTCACTTCAGCGTACGCTTGATGCAGGAGAGTCAGACCTCCACCAACGCAGCGACCCTCAACAGCTTGATCCGGGTGATGGATGAGCTGGAGTCAGTAACCGACTCCTGCTACAACCTCGCGATGCTCAGCCAAAGGCGCTATGACAATGGGTGGGTCTTTGATGAAGAGACTGAGGCGGATATGCGTGAGTACCAGCACTTAGTGCAGGAGTTCCTCGACTACGTCCGTGACCGGATGGACCGCACCCTCACCAAGGCCGAGATGCAGAAGGCGATCGAGTTCGAAGAGCAGATCAACACCTGGAGAACCTGTCTTTCGGCGACGATCCAAGACCGCCTCTCCGAGGGTGAAGGGGATGTGAAGATTGAGCTTCTGCTGCTAGAGAAGGTGCGCCACCTCGAGCACATCGGAGACTACTGTACCAATATCGCCGAGGCGTACCACATGGCGGTGAAACACACCCCGGTGCTTCAGAAACGCTCCACCAAACGGCAGTTCCCTCAGTAATCTACCACCATAATATCGCGACCACCAGCAAGGGCGCTAAAGCGCTCTTGCTGTTCTGTTAGCAGCACCAGAGCGCGCTCTTTTAGCGCAAAGAGGTGCGCTTCTTGTGCTTGCAGCTGTAGATTACCGCTTGTGCCCAAGGCGGTACGCAGAGCAATCGCCTCCCGGGGATCCAGGGCGACAACCGTATCGATCGCTGCCCCTACCTCTTGATAGACATCGCGAAAGCTCTCCCCTTTGCTCACCCGAGCGAGCACCACATCGGTAGCGTAGAGCTCTGGGGTGCACGCTGCAATGAGGGCTTCCTCGTTGACTTCGAGGCCTTCGACCATCCGAGTGAAGATCTGCACCAAATCCCAGGTGCTCTTAGTGCCTGTAAAGAGCGGCTCCTTGGTATCCTGGAAGTCCCTGTTATACCCCGAAGGGAGGCTACGGATAATCCCCTTGACCGCAGTGGTGGCACTGTGGATCCGTGCGCTGCGCGAGCGGGCGAGCTCCAGTCCATCGGGGTTCTGCTTCTGTGGCATGATCGAGGAGCCGGTGAGCAGCTCCACCGGGAGGGTGAAGTAACCAAACTCCGGCAAGGTGAAGAGCATGAGGTCCTGGGCGAGCTTGCTCAAGGTAAGGCCGATATAGTCACAGCTGTCCAGAAGCATCGCCTCAAAGAGGCCGCGGCTGTTGTTGGCATAGAGTACGTTGTTCTGCACCCGAGAGAAGCCCATCAAGGAGGCGCTATAGGCGCGATCGAGGGCTAAGGGGCTCCCGTAGCTCGCAGCCGAACCTAAAGGGCTTTGGTCTAAGCGGGCATGCAGATCGATCAGGTGTGCTACCTGGTCTGCCAGCTGCTCAGCAAAGGAGGCTGCCCAGAGCCCCACCGAAGAGGGCATAGCAATCTGCATGTGGGTACGCCCAGGCATCGGTACCTCACTGTGCTCAGCGGCAAGCCCAAAGAGTCCCTCAGCCAAGGAGGAAACACTGAGCGCTAAACGGAGGGTAAACTCGCGCATCCAGAGCCGTAGAGCGGTCTGCACCTGGTCGTTGCGCGAGCGGCCGGTGTGGATTTTCTTGCCCACCTCCCCTGCCGCTTCGGTGAGGTAGGTTTCGATGGCCGTGTGGCAATCCTCATCGGCAAGGGTGATAGGGAACTGCTCGCGCTCCTTCAGCGTGAGGATCTGTACGAGAGCCTCTTGTGCCGCTTGTAACTCATCGACAGTGAGAATTCCCGCTCGCTCTAAGGTGCGCGCGTGGGCGATTGAGCCCAGCACATCTGCGACCACCAGGTGTTGGTCAATCAGGTAATCCGACCCGACGCTAAACTCCTCCATCAGTGAGTCTAGGGTATATGTTTTCTGCCATAGTTTTGCCATCACCGCCTCCCATTGCAGTCAGTGTATGCTTCACCCTATCCTCTGTCAATTGAAGCGAGAGGCACGAGCTTTTGCCTTGAAGGGCATGAGAGAACGATTGACCCTCTATCTCTTAGTACTGCTCGCTTTCAGCAGCTGCGGCTGTCAACAAGCCGACCAGGTCCTCTACCACATCTTTGTAGAGCGGGATTCGAAGGCACCGACCCTTCTTTCGTGGAGCATGAACGATCCCAAGACCGCCGAGCTGATCTTCTCTGAGCCACTTGCCAACAGAGGTGCCTCAGTGGAGTGCGCCGAGCGGCGGATCACTGCAGTGAGTGTGCAACAGAACCGGCTCATCTGCTCCTTCGATAGACCGCTAGCCTTGGGTACTACCGCCACTTTGGCGGTACGGGTAGAGGATCTGGTTGGCAACAGCCGCTCGCTCTCGGTCACCCTCTGGGCACAGAACCCCCAGCCTGCAGCGCTCTTGATCAACGAGTTTACCACCAAAGGGACCCAGGCGAACCCCGACAGAGTTGAGCTGCTTGTAGCCGGACGAGGGAACCTCGCTGGGCTCACCCTCTA
>DASRNL010000122.1:0-5326 GCA_035647415.1 Sphaerochaeta sp.
CCAGGGTACCATGCTTGGATGACCGCGTTAGCGTTATTACCTTCTACCAGATCGATAGCGCTGCCTGACATATTCACCAGAACCACCGGTTTGTTTTGCGCCATAACATCGGCGATAAGGAGGCGTTGGCTTTCTGGAAGCAGGAGATCCCGTTTATCACCGGTGAGCCCGGAAGTGTCCCCCTCCTTGTCCTCACTCTCTAGTGTTTCATCCAAACCAACAACCACGATGGTGACATCGGCGCTGTTCATGTGGGTGCGTACTTCGCTGAGGCGATCACCGGCACTGCCTGGGTCGGCAAGCTGCTCTTGGTAGAGGTGTGCGCCGGTGGAGTAAGTGACGTAGGCATCAGGGAAGGCGGTACGTATAGCCTCTAGGACGGTGTGATATTGGTTGCTGGTGCCGTGATAGTTGCCTTCGAGCGCACGGATGGAGTTAGCGTTTGGGCCGACTACGGCTATCTGTTTTACGGCAGCGGAATCAAGCGGCAGCAAGCCATCGTTGCTCAGCAGGACTAGGGACTTTCTTGCCACTTCCTCGTTGAGTTCGCGGTGTTCGATGCAATCTACTGTGGCATAGGGGATGTCATCAAAGAGAGTATGCTCTTCAAACATCCCCAACGAGGCACGAATCGCTACGACCTTTTCAGCAGCATCTCGGATTTGCTTTTCGCTGACGAGCCCCGCAGCATGGGCATCCATCATCTTGCTGTAGATATTGCCGCAGTTCAACACACAGCCATTCTCTAAGGCCAATGCGATTGATTCGTTTTCGTTTTTGGTGATGCCATGATGCAGGTGGAAGTCTGCAATCGCCCAGCAGTCGGAGGTGATGTAGCCGTCAAAACCCCACTGTTCGTTGAGGATCGACTGTAACAAGGTCTTGCTGCCACAGCAGGGCTCATCATTGGTACGGTTATACGCGCCCATCACCCCAGCCACCCCAGCATCAACGAGTGCCTTAAAAGCGGGAAGGTAGGTCTCAGCCATATCCTTCTCGTTTGCGATAGCGTTGAGGCTGTGCCGTTGGCTCTCCGGTCCGCTGTGCACCGCATAGTGTTTAGCACAGGCGGTCGCTTTGAAGAACGGTCCTTCTTGCTGCTGGATTCCTTCCACAAAGGCGACCCCCAGCTCGCTGGTGAGGTAGGGATCCTCACCGTAGGTCTCTTGTCCGCGACCCCAGCGGGGGTCTCTGAAAATATTGATATTGGGAGACCAGAAGGTGATACCCTTATAGATACCGCGATCCCCTTCGGCGTTTGCTGCGTTGTACTTTGCCCGCCCTTCATCGGCGATTACCTCGGCGACACGCTTGATTAAGGTTGGGTTGAAGGTTGCCGCTAAGCCGATCGGCTGTGGGAAGACCGTTGCCATACCGGCACGAGCCACCCCATGGAGCGCCTCATTCCACCAGTTGTATTCAGGAATTCCTAAGCGCTCGATAGCGACGCTGGTAAAGAGCAGCTGCGATGCACACTCCTCTAGGGTCATCTGGGCGACCAACTCTTTCGCTTTTGCCTTATGCGCTTCCCACGCTTCACGGTTCTTGCCAACGGTTTGTTTGCTTTTCATAGTGCTCTACCTCTTCTTTGCTATCGGTATTTACCAAGTCTTCTTTTGTATCGGAACGGGGGTGCACTGCACCCTCTCTGTATCCAAGGCACGTTGCCATCGCTCTGCCTCTAAGCCAAACGAAAGGCCGGTGAGTGTGCGAAGCTCTCTTAGGGCTGCTGCCTGCAATGCAAGCACATCCACTGGTAACAACGCTATCAACCCTTGATAGCCTGAGCGTCCACCACAGCGAGCGATAGCACGGTTGAGCCACAGACCCAAGAGAGCAAGCCGCTCAACAAGGATGTCGTTGCTCCCAAGTCGCTCAGTGGCACTTTGGATTTCAGGCAGTGCAAGGAGCGCTTCAAGCAGTGGGATGAACCGGGGATCTGCACGGCGCTCTGCAACAAATGCACAGCCTGCGATGTAGCCATAAATCGCTTTGCTGTTGTCCAGATAATCTCGCTCTGTGCGCTGTAGACGTGCTACCACCTCAGCAAAGACTGCGATGCTGTCTGGATGTTCTGAGTAGGCGAGCAGGTTGAGTAGATAGGTCGTCTCGGCCATCACCCCATGATCTGGAAGGAGCTGCACGCAGAGCATCGACCCGCGTCTCGGTGGTACTCGATCTGCTGGACTAGCGGCGAGCTCTTCGGCAATCGCTTCCAAAATGAGATTGGTGCCCGCATCGCTTCCATGCCACAATAGTAGCTGGGCTAACAAAAGACGCGTTTGGTACTCGATCTCCTGCTCCCAGCGATCGAGCAAGGGGGGAAGCGCTGCTTCACTTGGGGCGATCGCCAGAGCGATGACAGCAGGTTGGCTGGCAATCTGCTCGACAAAGGGCAGGTAAGTCCACTCTTTTTCATCTGCAGCTGTGAGCGAGGCAACAGCCGCCTCGATGCCAAAGAAGGGCGCCTTAGTAACTGTCAGTGGGTCGCCGGTCTTTTCTCTAATCTTTCGTTGCAGCACGGGCAGATCAATCTCGCTCACAGGAGAGGCTTTCGTGATACACTGAGCCGCAGCTAAACCGGCAACGGTACCTTGGTGCATCAAGTCTGGCTGCATCCGCACAGCAGGGAAGGCGTCGTGGGTGACGCCGAAAGCTTTGCCGATGACCAAGAAGTCTTCGATCACTATCCCTTCGGTATCCAGCGGAATCAACGCAGATAGCGGGATTGCAATCTGCATCGGTGGGGGGAGGACTCCGATATGGATGATATCCGCCTGAGAGACCCCTTTGGGGTCGTAGTTGCTAAAACAGGTGAGAATGGTATCCTCGTAGGTCTGCCAGCTCAGCACATCGCGAAGATCCAATGTCTTCTTGGCCTGGATATGCCGCGATTCGCGCATCGCCAGGTAGGTGCCATGGTCGTACATATTCTCTCCACGCGTACGAGCATGTTGGATAAAACGAGTGCTTTCGTGCAGATCATCGACCAACACCATCGAGGAGAAGTTGTTTTGATACGCCTCTGGGGAAGGGTACTGGGCGAGTGATGCCCAAAAGGTAGTCGCATCCCGCTCAGCTCCATAGAGCACCTCAGCACCTCCAAAGAGTGCGAGGTCCCCATCGCCGGTAGCGTCGATGAGTACCGCCGGCTCATAGAGCACCGGCCCCTCCTCTCCAACGGTGAACACGGCAGCGATTCTGTTGCCCTCTCGAGAAACTGCGACGCTGAAGGTCGAAAGAGCTATTTGCACCCCAGCAGCCTGACAGGCATCGGTGAGCGCAGCGGTGCGGATGGTCGGATTGGAGATATCCTGGCTTCCCCACGGCCCTGCAGTACGGTCAAGACCAAGCTCGACATACCAAGTATCCACGAGAGATTCAAAGTCGACGACATCGTGATACCGATTCCCATACCAGTAGGCGTTTACCCCACCCACTGTTGCCGTACCCCCAAGCTGTGTATTCGCCTCTAAAAGGATGACTTTTGCCCCTTCTTGGGCTGCAGCAATCGCTGCCATGGCTCCAGCGGTCCCTCCGCCGACCACCAGGACATCGCACGTGCTTTGAACAAGCACCCTTCTCAGAAGCGTTGCTTGTTGCTGTGCGGTTGGATAGCCGAGGATCTCGATATTTCTGTTATATGCAGAGAGCCGCAACGCCTCCAGCGAAGGATGATCTGCCTGAAAGGATGTAGTGGGAATAAAAACAGCTGCTGTGCCGCGAAGGAACTCCTCTTTGAGGCAGTAGTGGCGGCTGTGCAGTTTAGCTGAGAAGCGCCCTGGGCGGGCCTTTGTAAAGCGTGTATCGCTCCGTTGTAGGTGGATCAGACACTTGAGTGCTTCACTGTGGAGGCGCCGCTGGGCAAGAGAGTCATCGGAGACGGCAACACGGAGGCTTGCATGACCGGCTCCAAAGGGTCCTGGATGAACCGAGAAGGCAGCTGGAGCATCAGAGAGCGAAAAGGGGGTAAACTCCGTTGGCCCCCCCATGATATGCAGCACACTGTATTGCTCAGCAGCGGGGGGTGGAGAGGAGAAATCAAGAAAATAGCTGCTCCGCACTGCCACAATACCTCCCTTAGACCCAAAGAGGATCAGCTCTTGCTGCTCATCGATGCCTATCGGCCACGCACCGTAGAGCAGGGTGATTTGATGGCGTTCAAGCAGCGCTTCGATATGCGTTTTAATACGTCTTGGATAAAGCCGGCGGACTTGCTCGTCACTGTTTTCCCCTGCTACTTCAACAGGAAAGAGGAGAGAGTACCATGGCTCCAGCTGTGGGGAAGCGTGATCAACCTCAAAGAGTTCGGTGAGCGTCAGATCACTGAGAAGCGCGGTGTCGCTTGTAGCAAGCAGGGTGGTATGCCCTGCTTGAGCGCTCTGCAGCGCTGCTACGACTGCAGCGACACTCGACCCGAGGACCAAATGGGAGGCCTCAGCGATGATGGGGGTGTGTTTTGCGGTATTCATGCATTCTCGCTCGTAGATTTAGTAGGGGTAGTCTTGGTAGAAGTCCTTAAACCAGGGGACATAGTAGAGACCGAAGCTGCGCTTCGCTGAGTCGATTCGTCGTGCTACATCGAAGAGCAAGCTCGATCCTCCATGGCCGAAGCTCATCGCATCAAAGTGCATCGTGCTCAGTTGCTCTAGGGTCTCTCTCCACTGCAGAGCGTCGGAGCCTATCTCTGGGCTAAAGCCACCGAAGAGGGTGTCGGCTGCTACGAGCAGCCGCATATCAGCGGTTTCGATTACGAAACAAATACTGCCTGGGGAGTGCCCTGGGGTATGCAAGGCGGTGATGGTGATGGTTCCCAATGCAAAGACCATTGCGTCTTCGATGAGGTGATCGACGGTGCAAGGAGGGAAAGTCGATCCGTATAAGAGGGAGGCGGTAGTGGTGATAGGGTCGCCCGACTCAACACTCACTCTGTCTGCCTCGTGCAGGTATAGCTGGGTCTGAAAGTCGCGTTTGAACGCCGCCGCAGCGCCTACGTGATCGTAGTGGCCATGGGTGCCAAGAATCGCTTTAATCTTGGCGGGGTCGTAGCCAAGGCTACGGATATTCGATAAGCAAGCCTCGTATCCTTCGGGGGTGCCACAGTCGATCAAATAGAGACCATCGTCGCTATCCAGCAGGTACGCAGAGGCGTCCCATGGGTGGGTAAGGGTAGCGGATGAGACCTGATATACTCGAGGAAGAAGCTTCATTCTAGATTCCTTACAAATATGATTAATGAGGTGTGATGGGAAAACCCATCGATTCGAAAGAAGGTGCAGGGCGACCAAATCGGATACCCTGCACCACAATACGTCTAATTACAGAC
>DASRNL010000123.1:0-4387 GCA_035647415.1 Sphaerochaeta sp.
CTATGAGGCACGCACTACTGTAGAACGTACCAATGGGGAACTGAAGGACGGATATTTACCGGTGAAGCTCTACCGCAAAGGAGAACAGGCACGGTACGATATCTCTTTAGCGATCCTATTGGTCACCATTAAGAAGGTGCTAGCGGTGGTCTCTACAAGAGCTGAGCAGAGGCGCAAAGCAGCGTAAGAAACAAACAATCGTCACGATAAATGATGCCTTCCTAACCTAGGAAGGAGGGACAAGCACGTCCTTAGGCTTGGCTATATCACTAACATTGGTCTGAATCACTGTCAGATTCATCAGGAAAACAGAACCGCATGACTACCTAGGTGAAAACGCATGATTATGCAGCAGTTTGTGCATAAATATTAGGCAGAGTAAGAGTTTTGAAAGTTCCTCTTAAGTATAACAAATATCAGCCATCATCATGATTAATTCACTTAAATTCCTTTTTCCCACAATTTCAGTCACTCCCATTCGATCGTGGCAGGTGGTTTGTCGCTGATATCGTAGAGGACCCGGCTGACAGAGCTGACTTCGGCGAGGATCCGCTGGCTGATTGTACGGAGCGTTTTATGGGCAAAAGGATACCACTGGGCGGTAATCGCATCGACGCTCTCAACCGCTCGGATGCTACAGACCTCTTGGTGGGTCCG
Source organism: Sphaerochaeta sp. (assembly GCA_035647415.1). Lineage (GTDB taxonomy): Bacteria > Spirochaetota > Spirochaetia > Sphaerochaetales > Sphaerochaetaceae > Sphaerochaeta. Next base: position 658 of record DASRNL010000123.1, read on the forward strand.
CTTCCCATCCCGCACCCCGACACTTTTTACCGGCAAGAGGCAGGCGATCGCCTGGAAGATCTCATCATAGAGACCTGCCTTGCGAATCTCTTCGATGAAGATCGCATCGATCTCTCGCAGGGTAGCAAGACGCTCAGCGGTGATCGCCCCTACGCAGCGTACTCCAAGCCCAGGCCCTGGGAAGGGATGGCGGCTGAGCAGCTCCTCAGACAGTCCTAGGCAGCGGCCAAGCTCACGCACTTCATCTTTGAAGAGCTCACGCAGCGGCTCTAGGAGCTTCCATTTAAGGTCATCAGGCAGACCGCCGACATTGTGGTGGCTTTTGATGGCAAGGCTCCCCTGCTTGGCGGGGTTTTCGCTCTCGATGACATCGGCATAGATCGTCCCTTGGGCGAGGAACCCGATATCCCCAATCGCACGCACTGCCCCATAGAAGCTCTCGACAAAGAGCGAGCCGATGATCTTTCGCTTCTCTTCGGGATCGCTTATTCCTGCAAGACCTTGGAGGAAATGTTCCTCGCTATCGACGGTTATCAGCTTGATCTGATAGTGTTCTCCGAAGAGCTCCTCTACCATCTCTCGCTCGCCCTTGCGCAAGAGCCCGTTGTCGACAAAGACACAGACCAGCTGCTCGCCGATCGCTCGGTGGATCAGCAGTGCTGCCACCGAGGAGTCTACCCCCCCGGAGAGCCCGAGGAGCACCCGCTCCTCTCCTACCTGCTGGCGAATTCGATCGACCTGCAACTCGATGAAGCGCTCCATACTCCAGGTGGGAGTGAGGGCACACTCGGTGCACAGGAAGGAGTCGATCACCTTCTCATCGAAGGCGTTAGGATCTCGGATAGCCAATACCTTTACCTCGGTCTTCGGACTGGCGGTTTCCCCGCACAGGAGCACCGCCACCACATCCAGCTGCGCTAACGACTCTTGGGTAAAGACCACCTGGCTGTAAAAACCGAGCGACCGAACGAACCGAGCGAGCTTATGTACTTGGTCACTACCATCGGTATAGATTGCTACTACTTGATCCATCTCTCTCTCCTATCCAAAGAGCGAGCTCACCGGCGGATACGCTCGCTTCACCGCAGTTGCAACCCCTAGCCCTAGGACAAAGCCAACCCCACTTTGCAACAGGTTGCCAGGAATCTCTGCCAAAGCGACCGCAGGGGTGCTGATCGTCAGAGCTGAAAGTACAAAGTATCCTAAGGAGACCGTCACCATACAAACTGCCCCAGCAAGCAGTTTCCGTCCCAGAGTAACCGTATCTGCCTTGCCCTTGCGGACGATGAGGGCTACTAAAAAGCCCTCAAGTCCGTGGACGACAAAGGAGATCAGCGCCCATTGGGCGTAGCCACTGATCAAATCAGCCAGTGCGGTACCCAGCCCGGCGGCGATGAACGCTATTACCGGACCGAAGGTAAGGGCGATGAAGCAGATCGCTACATCGCAGAGGTTCAGATATCCCCTAGCGGTGGGGATACGGATAATCAGGGTGAATACGACCACAACCGCCGTTAAGACAGCAGTCATCGCGATCCGGAGGGCGTGTTTTTTCTCTTGCATATTTCCTCGCTCTTAGGCTCGACAGATCAACCAGAGCACTGCTGCTATGGTAATCGATATGAGGAGGTCGGTAAATAGTCGCCTATAGGAGTCGAGGCTGTGGTAGCTGCTCCGTTTCTCTGTGCGTCCCAACCCTCGCAGCTCCAAGCTCATCGCAACATTGGGAATGGAGCGCAAGGCGAGCACCAGTACGCTGGTGAGGGTGGGGATGAGATCCCGCAAGCGCCTGAAGATCGATGGCCGCTGCTCCTCTTCGCTCGCTTCGCGCAAGCGATGGCTCTCTGAAATCTGCGCAAAACTATCTGCGATGAAGGGGATGTAGGTAAAGGAGAGAGTGATAATCAACGCCGCTCGATAGGGCAGTCTCCAAAAGCGCAAGGCGAGGATCAGCTCCCCGGTGAGGGTCGTGGCAAAGAGCAGGGTTGCTGCATAGGAGATGCCGATAAACCGTCCCCCAAGACGCAGGGTATAGAGTACCGCTTCAACGCTTAGGAGGGTGAAGGAGCCGATTGCCACAAGTGGCTCTCCCCCTCGCTTGCTCAAGGGGGAAAAGAGAACCATAAAAATCAACATCGGAGCGATTGAGCGGAAGACTCGAACCACGTTTTCTTTTCCGGTATTGTGCCACCCTACTCCGATGATGAGGGTGACAATCAGATAGAGCCCAGTCAGGGTGATCGGCAGAAAGAAGAGGGTGATGAGCAACAACAAGAGCAGAATCTTCGCTCGAGGATCGAATGCGTAGAGGAATCCGCGGCCACTTATGTAGGTGGAAGTGTTCATCGTGCTACTACCCTCCCCGCCTCGATGGTATACCCCCGACTGCCGACAAGGCTGGCAAAGTGGCGGTCGTGGGTGATCAAAAGGATCCCTGCCCCACCCTCGGCCAAGGTGGCGATAATCGAAAGCGCTGCGTGGTAGGTCAAAGCACTATCCAGTTCATCGAGGATGTAGAAGGGGCGATCGAGGAGGTAGTAGACCGCCGCCTGCAGCGCTTTGCGCAAGGGGTAGCTCATCGTCGCCGGGGTGTCGGTGAGCGAGAGACCAAAGCGGTCAGCTGCCTCAGCAACTTGTTCTTCAATCCTCTCAGCGGTGAGGTCCCGCCGTCGCTGTAGGGACCAGGCGAGCTCCTCTCTTACCGTAGGCAAGAAGATCTGCAGGTCGGGGTTCTGAAAGAGATAGCCGACGGTACGGTTGCGAGAGCGGCTTTGTAGCACCTCTCCATCGAGGAGCACCGTCCCTGCCGCTGGCTCCTCTAAGCCAGCGAGGAGACGGCTGAAGAAGCTCTTGCCACTGCCGTTGGGCCCTTGCAAGCTTACCAGCTCCCCGCTTTGTAGCGAGAACGTATCGCTTGCCAAGGAGAAGGAACGCTCTGCACTGTTGCGGTAGGCGATCAGATCATCGGTGTGTAAGGTATGTGCTCGTTCAAAGGTGTGTGCCCTCAGAGTGAGCAGTGGGTTCGGCAGATCGTCGCCACAGAGGGTGGCGAAGCGCTTCAGCAGCGTATCCTGCTGTGCTTCGATGAAGCGTCCTTCCTCTAGCAAGAGCACCCGATCAAAGAGGGTGTCGAACTCCGTTAAATAGCGGCTAGCGAGCACTACTGTGGTCTTATCCTCTGTTAAAAGTCGATCTTTCAGCACAGTCTTCCAGTGCAGATCCAGATCATCAAAGGGCTCATCCAAGAGCCACAGTCTTGGATTGATCGCTTCGGTGGTCGCAAGCAACACCCGCTTGCGCTCTCCACCGCTAAGGACCTTGCTGCTCTGCTTACGAAAGGCACCTAAGCCCCATTTTTCAAGGGCTGCAGTGACTCGAGCATGCATTTCACTATGATCGAGTCCCAAGGACTCCAAGGGGAAGGCGATTTCCTCCTCCACAGTGGTAGCGATCAGCTGTTCAGTGGGGTTCTGTGAGACGTACCCACAATCGGTGAGGAGATCCCAAGGGTCGACTGTGTTGATCTCGACCCCAAAGAGGGAGATCTTTCCGTCGAGAGTACCAGGGAAGTACTTGGGACAGACCCCAGAGATTATCTTCGCTAGGGTGCTCTTTCCACTGTTAAAGGGGGCGAGAATCAACACCCGCTCTTTCTCTGCTATTGTGAGGTCCGCTTTATCGAAGAGCAGCGCACGCTCGCCATCATCGTAGGAGGGGTAGCGAAATGAGA
>DASRNL010000124.1:0-2143 GCA_035647415.1 Sphaerochaeta sp.
GGTATATCGATGTTCTCAGCGAGGAGATCAATCGCTTGAACCGGATCGTCGTGGACTTCCTCTTTGCAGTGCGTCCCTTGGATAGCAGACTGCGCCTCGGGCAAATACGGCGCACCATCGAAGAGGTCAGCGCCTTTGCCCGCGTGGAGCTCAGTGAGCAAAAGATCGAGCTCATCGAACAGATCGACTCCTATCTGCCGAGGCTCAACTTCGATGACAACCTCATCAAGCAAGCGCTTTTGAACTTGATCAAGAATGCGATGGGGGCGATGGAGAAGGGAGGCACCTTGACCCTCTGTGCCAAGCAGGCGGGTAACTCTGTCATCGTCTCGGTGAAGGACAGCGGGGTAGGCATCTCCGAAGAGGCGATACAAAAGCTCTTTGAGCCTTACTTTACCACCAAAGCCACCGGCACCGGGCTGGGGCTGACGATGGTCTACAAGATTATGAAGGAGCACGGCGGCGATGTGACGGTGCACTCACAGGTAGGGAAGGGGACGACCTTCTCGCTCCACTTCCCCGTCCCCGCAGGGGAGCATCTGGCCTTAGCAGAGCGCGCTGATATGGAGGGAGCGTATGAAACGCACGATACTGATCGTTGACGATGAAAAGAATATTCAAAGTGGACTCGCCTTAGCGATGGAGCTCGAAGGGTATCAGACGCTGGTCGCCTCCGATGGCGCTGAAGCGTGGACTCAGATCAACAGCAAGCCGGTGGATCTGGTGATCACCGACCTGAGGATGCCCAAGATGGGTGGCGAAGAGCTCCTAAAGAAGGTCATCGGCGCCTACCCACGGATGCCGGTGATCATCCTCACCGGCCACGGTTCGATTGAGGGGGCAGTCGATGCGATGCGCGCAGGCGCAATCGACTTCTTCACCAAGCCGGTGGACCTCGATCGGCTGAGCTTGGTGGTAGAGAAGGCCCTCTCCTCCAGCGACTTCTACGCTGAGCATCAGCGGCTGAAGGAGGAGGTTGAGCAGCTGAAGGCTCGTAACCGCTATGGGAGGATCGTCGGCAAAAGTCCGAAGATGACCGGCCTCATGGAGACCGTCGCCCAGGTCGCCCCGACGAAGGCGAGTATCCTCATCACCGGAGAAAGTGGGGTAGGCAAGGAGCTGGTCGCCGATGCGATCCATGAACTGAGCGATCGCCACGCAGGTCCTTTGGTAAAGGTCCACTGTGCCGCCCTCTCGGCCTCGTTGCTGGAGAGCGAACTTTTTGGCCATGAGAAGGGCTCCTTTACCGGAGCGGTGAGTCAGAAGCGTGGACGCTTTGAGCTCGCCGACAAGGGGACAATCTTCCTCGATGAGATCGGGGAGATCGACCAGCAGACCCAGGTGAAGCTCCTCAGGGTCCTACAGGAGCGAACCTTTGAACGGGTCGGAGGGGAAGAGACGATCACCGTCGATGTACGGATCGTCTGTGCTACCAACAAGGACCTGCTCGCCGAGGTGGAGAAGGGGAACTTCCGGGAGGACCTCTACTACCGACTCAATGTGGTCCACCTTGTGGTACCGCCGTTGCGCGATCGACGGGAGGATATACCACTGTTGCTCACCACCTTTTTAACCGAGTTCAGCGAGGAGAATGGACGGCCGATCGAAGGCTTCAGCAGTGGGGCAAAGAAGGCGCTACTCTCCTATAGCTGGCCAGGGAATATTCGTGAACTTCGCAACTCGATCGAGAGTGCGGTGGTGCTGACCGTTCCACTGTCATCGAGGTGGAGGACCTGCCTGAGCAGATCGGTAAAACCCAAGGCGGCAGCGCAGTGAGCCTCGAGGTAGGGGTGACCTTAGCTGAGGCGGAGCAAGAGCTGATCATGGCGACCCTCGCCCAGTGTGGTGGAAACAAGACCCGTACCGCTGAGGTGCTGGGGATCGGACGAAAAACGTTACATAGAAAATTACAGGACTATCAACTTGACCAAGGATGAGATCTACAAAATATTTGATGTCGGCGGGCTTCTAGAGGAGCACTTCGCAGGGTATGAATTTCGTGAGGGCCAGCTCTTGATGGCGGACTTGGTCCGAGAGAGCTTTGCCCAAGGGGCGATCGCTGCGATCGAGGCGGGAACTGGAATCGGCAAATCCTTTGCCTATCTTGGTGTCGCCGCTGCCCACAGCCGCGACAACCCCGATG
>DASRNL010000125.1:0-2177 GCA_035647415.1 Sphaerochaeta sp.
GATCGCCCCAAGGCTGCTTGCTACCGTCATGTCGACGCTCAAGCCGCTGATACGGTTCAGCGTGCCATTGTCTACGGTAGTTTCTACCTTCCCAGCGCGTAATAATAGCTTCACCAAGAGTGCACAGAAGGCACTGAAGATGAAGTTGATTCCCCAGAGGCTCTCTGCTAACTCTACACCCAAGGGTCCGAGGAGACCTAAGAGAGCAGAGAGGCCCGTTAAGAAGGCCCATGAGATGAGGTAGGTCGCCATCACCAAGGCGATGTGGTAGCTGAGGGTATCCAAGGATTCGCCGTCGGTGGAGAGGTAGCTGCCTATCGGTCGCTCCTCCTGCTGCCGGCTGAAGAAACCGGTACGCACACTCTTAGCATTGATACGAGAGGCGTGCTCATCGCCGATCCATCCGCGCCGGAGGCCTTGGTTGATCAGGACCACCCCGCCGAAGCTGCCGATTAAGAAACCGATTGCAGCCATCGTCAGACCGACTGAAGAGGCTCCATAAAAGCCCATCTTCTCCCAGGTCAATGCGATCGAGTACGCCTGCCCTGGCCCGAGCTCAAAGCCTAAGGGCAGGGTATAGCCGAAGGCAGGAAAGAGGGTAGGAGCGAAGGTCTTGATCATCACAAAGGTTGCTACCAGACCAAAGAAGCACTGCAGTCCGTACTGGGCCATGACCGCAGTTACGTTCTCTGCGAGGATCCGTTTACGATCTACCTTTTTGGGCTCCTCACCGCTGATACGCAGCAGCATGGAGATAAAGGAGATGTTGAGCAGGTGGTAGACGATCTCACCGAGGAAATCGCTGCGCAGCCCCAGCTCGGGGGCGAGGAAGTTATAGAACCCGAGCAGCAACAGCCCAGCGATAATCGGAGCAGGTATCAAGAACCGCTGTAAGAAGGGGATGCGTGCTCGTGCTAAGGCGCTGACCAACAAGGTGATCGAAACCACCCCTACATGGAAGAAAAAGTCCCAACTCATGAAGAACCTCCTTGTTCGCGGAACGCGTACGTATACTCGATATATTTAACTGTGGAGCTGTTTTGGTCGATTCGAATTCGGTAGCGGACCCCTTGGCAGCTGAGCTCAAGGGTGTTGCGGGCGTTGATTACAATCGAGGTGATCTCAGAAAAAGGCAGCAGCAGTTCGCTGGTATCGCTGCCGACAGCGAGGAGCCCCTCTGTAGTCAACTGTAGGGAGAAGAAGCGAAGCTTTGTGCGCAGTCGGTACTCTTCGATCATCTGCAGGAAGATTCCTCTATCAGCGGGGAAGTCGATAGAGTCAAAGTGTTCGACAAGGCGGCTGTGTTGCCACGAGCGCCAGCTGCTCAGATCTGTTACCGCACACTCCCCCGCTTCGATGTGCAGCTCTTGGTAGGGGTCGATGCGTATCTGCAAAGAACAGGCGGTGCAGTGGATTGTCGAGTAGGATCCGAGGATGGTGCCCACCGCGTGGCAGGAGGGACAGAGGTAGAGGATCTGTTCGATCCCCTCGGCACTATGGCGAGAGATGAAGGGGCTTCGCTCCTGTGCCTGCCAATCTCGGTAGGAGAATTGCACCGCCGAGAGCAAGCGCTCATGGAGGGTGGGGATATCCATCTCCCTGAGGCTTTCGGCGTCGATCGTCTCCACCCAACGCACCACGCTCTTGCCTTTTCGGCTCTTGCGGGCCCACCTTGGCTTGTGGCCGTAGAGGCCTTCGAGGTTGAGGATCACCACCGGCACATCGAAGAGCTTGAGCATCTTCGCCATCGCTAGGGTAAACTCCAAGGGTTCCCCATCCCAACTGCGGGTGCCTTCTGGGAAGATCCCCACGATATCCCCTGCCCCGAGGGCTGAACGGATCTGCCTGAGGGTGTGCATATCGCTCTTATCTTGCATCTTTGAAATCGCTCCCACCCACCGCTCCAAAAGCGGTCGCAGGCCAAAGAGTCTGAAGAGGTACGCCCCAGCTACCCAGCGGATATGCACCGGGCTCGCTGAACTGATGATGAAAGGATCCATCGCATGGACATGGTTGCTGAGCAGCACGTAGGGAGGAGGGAGAGCAGTAAGGGCATCTAAGCCGACAGCGTTGACTCGATGGGAGCGTAAGAGCATCTTCCCGTAGGTGGGACGAGCGATACGGATAAAGAGTGGGGTCTTTGACGTTTTTACCATTTCGTCTACAGGGTACGGCAC
>DASRNL010000126.1:0-3825 GCA_035647415.1 Sphaerochaeta sp.
GTCTTGTTATGGCTGAGGACCAAGGTAGGTCGTTGGACCGATTCGATGATCTTAGCCATCGTGTAGGTCTTCCCGCTGCCGGTGACCCCTTTGAGCGTCTGAAAGGTAGCCCCTTCGTTGATCCCTTGGCTGAGGTGCTCGATCGCCTGTGCTTGGTCGCCGGAGGGCTCAAAGGGCGCACTGACTGCAAAGGCCCGCTCCTGGTAGGAGACCTCTCCGTGTACATTGGTGATCGCCTCCCCACCCCATCGTTGATCTACGGTAATATCTGCCATCTTAGCGTACCAAGGACCCGAGATGCTGGGCAGTGCGTTCGATTAACTCGACGGTAAAGACCTTGCGCTCACTGCCGCGAAGCACCGCAACCTCTACCTTCTGTCCGCTACGCATCGGCAAGAGGGCAAGGTAGAAGTCGTTTAGGTCTTCGATTGTAACATCGCCGATGCGGGTGACGATATCACCGCCTAAGAAGAGACGGGAGGAGCCATACTGCACCGCCTGGGTCCCCCCTTGGATGCCGGCACGTTCTGCGTTCCCGCCGCTAGCAACCTGACTGACCAAGACCCCCTTGTCGACGGCGATCTTCGCATAGGAGATCAACTGTGGCGAGAGCTGCACCGCAGCCACATCGAGCCAACCGCGGCTGACCTTCCCGCTGCTGATCAAGTCGGGGATCACCGTCAGGGCGGTGGCGACAGGGATCGCAAACCCCAGCCCCTGTGAGGATCCTGTGGTCGAGAAGATCGAGGTGTTGATTCCCACGACCTCCCCTTGGCTGTTGAGCAAGGGGCCGCCGCTGTTGCCGGGGTTGATGGTGGCATCGGTTTGAATCGCATTCATGATGACCTTGCCTTCAGCGCTCTTTATCGGACGGTTCAACCCGCTGACAATCCCTTCGGTCATCGTGCGGTCGTAGCCGAAGGGGTTGCCGATGGCGATCACCTTCTGCCCCACCTTCAACGATTCGCTGTCGCCGAGCTTCACCGGCTGCAGCTCCATCCCTCGGTCCACCGCAATCTTGATGACCGCCAAGTCATCGACAGTATCCAAGCCGACGAGGAATGCGCTGTGGACCGAGCCATCCCAGAGGCCGACCTGCAGAGTCGTCGCCTTCTCCACCACGTGGGCGTTGGTGAGGATGTACCCATCGCTGGAGAGGATGATCCCACTGCCGGTGCCCTTGGTGTCGGTGCTCATCGCCAGAGCTCCTTCGCTACCGGTGGTGATATGGACGACACTCGGACTCACCCGCTCATAGAGGGTGATGTTTTGCATCTCCGAGGAGCTGTAGCGCCAAGTACTCTCTGTACCGGTGAGAATTGTCAGTCCATCTTCGCCGTGATAGATATTGGCCAGCTCTACCCCACTTAGGGCGAGCACCGCTTCCACCCCGCGGTTCTCCACAATCTGGCGCAGCGCAGCGCTGAGCTCGCGTCGCTGTTTTTCCTCGCCGATCAGGCGGGTCCAACGAGCGAGGAAGAGAATCAAGGAGATCAGCAGGATGATGAGGATCACTGCCACGATGATGCGAAATGTTTTATTGGCTCTTCGTTTTACCATACTCGGGTAAAAGTGTAGCGAGAAGCGCTCCCTTAGGGCAACCGGTCGTCAGCTAGGAGCGCTGCTACCTCCTCCTTTGTCGGGGGGTCACACCCTTTTCGACTGCAGTTTACTGCGCTGGCGGCACTCGCCCATCGGAGCACCTCCTCAATCACCGCAACCGAAAGCTCTTGCAGCGCAGGCTGCTCTCCTATCGCACCAAAGTACCCCCGATCATGGAGGTAGGTAAGGATTGCACCGCTGAAGGTATCCCCGGCTCCGACGGTGTCGATCACCGGCAGATCGATGATCGGCACCGATACCGATTCGCCTGCAGGGGTATACCAGGTTGCTCCATCGCGCCCCAAGGTCAGCACCACATGCTTCTTTTGGGAACGAGCGAGCTCTTCTGCCTGGCTCTGAATATCGACATCAGGGTAGAGATAGGCAAGGTCTTCATCGCTGAGTTTGATAATCGAGGCCAGTTCGATTGCCTCTGCCATCCGTGCGCGAAAGGCTTCCGGGTCGGCGATGACCGCAGGGCGCACATTGGGGTCGAGGAAGATCACCGGCTGCGGTTCATACTCACGCAAGGCTGCGAGGATCGCCGAGGAGCTCGGTTCGAGCGTCAAGGCTAAGGAGCCGATATGTACCGCCAACAGATCGCTATGCTCACCCAACACCGAAAGCAGCTCCTCTTTGCCCAGGGCTAAGGGAGCGCTGCCATCGAGGTAGAAGGCGTAGCTTGCACTGCCGTGTGCATCGAGGGAGGCAAACGCCAAGAGTGAAGGCTCTGCTGCGTTGCAGAGCGTGGGATCGAATAGGACCTGGTTTGTTACCAGATGCTCGAGCATCCGTACGCCAAACATATCAGCGGAGATCTTCCCCACAAAGCCGACAGCGCTGCCCTGTCGTGCAGCTGCGGTCGCTGCATTGAGGGCACAGCCTCCGACCGCTGAATCAAAGCTCACCACGGTCCCTGTTCCTTCGGCTATAAAGTCGATCAACGCCTCTCCGATAATTCCAATCATACCTGCCTCCTGCGCACTTTCTTATAGCCTACACCATGGGGGGCGAACTATAAAGCAGTTGTAGAACAAAGTGCTACAAAGCCCTATACTCAATGGTATGAAACGGATCAGATTCACTGATTTTAGCCTGCTGGGCACCCCCCCAGCCTCCTATCGCAAAACCCATCGCTTTTGCAGCATGACCCTCGCTGCCCAGACCCCTGCAGCCCCACAGGGACCGATGTTGGTTGCCGTCAGCGGTGCCCCAGCCTTCCAGGCGACCCTCTCGATGAAGCGATCGGTGAATGCAGAAGCAGGGCTCATCCTCTACCATACCGATACTAGCTATATCAGTGCAGGATGTACCGATGGAGCTCTCTCTCTTACCACCGTCATCATGGGGTGGAAGCAAGAGATTCTTCTCCCTATCGCCTCAGCAGCCACCGAGCTCTCATGGCAGCTGCAACGCAGTGAAGCAGGCTTTACTATCGCCCTCAGCACAGATGGAGAGCCGCCGATGTCGGTGGGCACCTTCACCCTGCCAGGGAGCGCGAAGTCGGTGAGCTTCGGCTGCTACGGAGCAAACCATTCACAGACTGAAGCGACGGTACAGATCACCGGTTTCACCTACCACCACACCCCGTAAGAGCTCTCGCACAAGAGCGCTGAGTATGCTACTATGGACTATCAAAATATTGCCCCTTTGGAAGGGCTAAAGGCAGGATTGCTAGATGGATGATACACGAGTCGAAACACAAGGCCCGTCAAACTTTCTCGAACGAATTATTGAAGATGACCTGGCAGCAGGTCGGGTTCCTGACAATATTGTAGTTACCCGCTTCCCTCCAGAGCCGAATGGATACCTGCATATCGGCCATATCAAGTCGATCGCACTGAACTTCGGACTCGCTGAGAAGTACCAAGGTCGCTGTCACCTCCGCTACGACGACACCAACCCCGAGAAGGAGGAGTTGGAGTACGTTGAGTCGATTAAAAAGGATGTGCGCTGGCTCGGCTTCGACTGGAAGGAGCATGAGTACTACGCCTCTGATTACTACCAGCAGCTCTACGAGATCGCACTCCGCCTCATCGAAGAGGACAAGGCGTTTATCGATGAGCTGAGCGCTGAGGAGCTCCGCGAATACCGCGGGACCCTCACCACCGTCGGGAAGAACAGCCCCTACCGCGATCGTCCCATCGAGGAGAGCCTCAAGCTCTTTAAGGAGATGAAGGCGGGCAAGCACCCCGAAGGATCGATGGTCCTTCGGGCTAAGAT